>JAJFUG010000123.1 GCA_021372515.1 bacterium | reverse complement strand
ACGCTGACCTACTGGCGGGAATCGATCAACACGGACTCGGTGCGCGCGGCGCTCTCGTTCGAGAGGAGCATGCTGCGCGGGAATCCGGAATCGGGCTACTACGAGCAGTTCAATTTCGTGGGGCTGGGGCTGTTCGTGGTCTTTAAGCTGATCGAGCGGTTCAGGGAATGAGAGGGGCCGTGCAGAAAGGAAATAAACTACACACCCCGTCGGCTGACGCCGCCACCCCTCTTTTTAGAGGGGATTGAAAAGCAACTCACCATCGCGGCTTGCATGGCCGTTCCCTGGCAGAGGCGCCGATGGCAACCGGGTGGGGCGATCAGTGACGGGCAGTTGTCACATAATCAGAATCAGCAAGACGCACAAAGTGCTCAGGACCAGCCAGGCCAGGGTGGACAACAGCAGGATGAAGGCCTCTTTCCTCTGGCCCTCCAGGAAAAGCTGGACCGGTTTTCCCAGGACGAGCGCGCCGCAGACAGTGGCCGAGGTGACCAGAAGCAGCAGCATGAACACCGGCATCAGGAAATTGTCCGGCTTGTCGCCGATAAAGTGCTTCCCGTTGAACATCAGCCAGGCCACGCCCAGGATGTAGAGAACGGTCCCTGCCGCATTGAGCAGACTTTTCCGCAGGTATTCGGTCTTATTCACATTTCAATTCCCCGCTGAGCCGTCACTCTTTTTACATTCAGTACTTGTAGTCGCGCGGGACGAGCACGATGCCGCCGTCGGAGTGCTGGAAATGGTGGGCGTCCTCCTCGCGGTCGTGGCCGAGGCTCTTGCGCTCTCCGATCACGCAATGGGCGTCGATCACGGCGCGGCGGACGCGGCAGCCCGCGCCGATCCGGCTGTCGTGGAGGATCACCGCGTCCTCGACCTCGGCTCCGGGGCCGATGTACACTCCGGGCGAGAGCACGCAGTTGGTCACCCGGGCGCCGTCGATCACGCAGCCGGGTGAGATGATGGAGTTTTTGGCCCGCGCGAACCCATCCTGCCCGGGCCCGGGGTTCTCGCTGCGCATCAGTTTGACCGGCGGGTACTGGCCCATGTAGGTGCGCATGGGCCAGGTCGGGTCGTAGAGATCGAAATGCGGCCGCGCGGAGAGCAGGTCCATGCTGGCCTCGAAATAGTTGTCCAGCGTACCGATATCGCGCCAGTAGAGGATTTCCCCCCCGGAACCGTCCACGAAATTGTGGGCGAAGCAGCGCTCGCGCGGGATCATCGCCGGGATCACGTCGCGGCCGAAATCGTGCGAGGTGTCGCGCTTGGCGTCGGCCACCACGTTGCGCACCAGGGACTCGGTGTTGAACAGGTAGATGCCCATGTTGACCAGCACGCGGTCGGGCCGGAAAGGGCTGGGTTTGGGGTGCTCGGGCTTCTCCTCGAAATCCACGATGCGGAAGCTCTTGTCCACCTGCAAGACTCCGAGGGTCTTGACCGCCAGGCGGCTTTCCGCCTCCACCGTGGCCACGGTCAGGTCGGCCTCGGATTCGAGGTGGAAGCGCAGCATCTCGGCGTAGTTCATCTTGTAGACATGGTCACCGGAGAGGATGAGCACGTAGCGCGGGTGGATCTGTTCCAGCAGGTAGATATTCTGGAACAGGGCATCCGCCGTGCCGCGGTACCAGCTTTCCTTATACTGCTGCTGGGGCGGGACGCTGTCGATGTACTCATCCAGCTCTCGGCAGAAAATGCTCCAGCCCTGCTTGAGGTGACGGTCGAGGCTGTGGCTCATGTACTGGGTGAGGAGCTTCACCCGCCGCAGGCCGCTGTTCAGGCAGTTGGAAAGAGTGAAATCGATGATGCGGTACGGCCCGCCGAAAGGCACCGCGGGCTTGGAACGGTTCTTGGTCAGGGGGTAGAGCCTCTCGCCTCGCCCGCCGGCCAGGATCACAGTCAGTACGTCCCGGAAAGCGTTGTGTGTCCGCATCGACAATGCCATTCCGCCAAGCCCCCTCTTCTTCGTTTGTGATCGTCCCTGACGAACCTGTCCCAACCCAGCCGCCGTGTAGCCGTGGCAAACAGATAGATACAATCTAACTCTTTTCCGAAAGCAATATATACAGCAAATGGGTTTTAAATTATTTATTTTTTTCCGTTCCGGCGAAAGAAGCATGGCCGAACGATACCGTCGCCATATGCGACCATCGGCAGTGCAACTTTTACAGGGGCGGACACATGGGTCCGCCCGGTCGCACACGCGGGTGCGACCCTACAAAAACCGAAACAGAACAGTCATTATCCGTCACTGCCACGCGAGCCACGAGGAGAACACCTGTCGAGCCTTCCGCTACGGAAGGGCAAGGCTCAGAACTGGTAGAGGCTTTCGCCCAGGGCTTCCTTTATTTTCAGCTTCAGCTCGGTGAGGTCGCTGCTCTTGATGACATAGCTGTCGGCGGCCCAGCTCATGAAATTATCCTTGTACGAGTCGTAGGCGCTGTTGATGATCACCGGGAGCTTGTTGTCGCGGCCGAGGAACTTGCCCAGGGCCTCGAGGCCGTCCATGCCCGGCATCTTGATGTCCAGCACGACCAGGTCGTAGCGCTCGTGCTCGAACATCTTGAGCGCCTCGTGAGCGTCCCCGGCCGTGTCCACCTGATAGCCCTCGGCCTCGAACTCGGTCTTGTACAGCAGTCTCAGGTTTTTCTCGTCATCCACGATGAGCAGCTTTTTCATTTCTCCTCCTTGCGGGCCTGCTGCCGAACAGGCAAAGTGATGTGGAACACGGTCCCCTCATCCTTGCGGCTGGACAGCCCGATGGTGCCGTTGTGATTGTTGATTATCTGGCTGCTGATAGCGAGCCCCAGGCCGGAGCCGGTGCTCTTGGTGGTGAAGAAGGCGGTGAAGAGTTTTTCCATATTTTTCTGTTCGATACCCATACCCGTGTCAGCCACGCTGAGGGTGACAAATCCGTTCTCGGAACGGCTGCCCACGGTGAGCATGCCGCCGCCGGGCATGGCCTCCAGGGCGTTGCGGAACAGGTTGAGCAGCACCTGGCGTATCTGGTCGCGGTCGAGCTCCACCGGTGGCAGAGCCGGGTCGAGCTCGAGGCGGATCTCGACCCCGCTGGATTCGATCTCGCTGTCCATCATGCGGAACGTCTCGCGCACCAGGTCGTTAGGGTCGCTGGGGCGGAACGCCGGCTCCTTGGGCCGGATGAAAGTGAGGGTGTCGTTGAGGTAGCGCTCCAGGCGGCCGACCTCCTCGAGGATGATACGCACTTTCTCGCGGCGCGGGTCCTCGGGAGGACAATCGCGCAACAGGGCGCGGGCGAACCCGCCGATGGAGACCAGGGGGTTTCGTATCTCGTGGGCCACGTTGGCCGCCACCTCGCCCACAGCGGAGAGCTTCTCGGCGCGGACCAGGCGGTCGCGGCTGTCCTTGAGGTCCTTGTAGGCGCGGTCCAGATCGGCGATTTTCTCCTCCAGGCTGGAATAGAGGAGGTTGCGCTCGACCACCTGGCTGGCCAGGTTGGCCAGCACGCGCAGCATGTTGAACGAGTCCTCCAGGATCGGCCGCCGGTTGATCAGGTTGTCGACCAGCAGCAGGCCGACACTGCGGTGCTCGCAGACCATGGGCATGATGGCCATGGTGTCGTTGCCCAGGGTGTCGGACAGCCACTGGGGGAAAATCCCCGTGCGCACCCCGTCCACCACGTTGAGCGGAGTTCGCTCGGCCACGCAGCGCACCAGCGGGTTTGCGCCGTCGGACAGCGGGATGCGGATCGAGCGCACCACGCGGTTGATCTGGATGTCGTGGTCGCCCACGTTGTGCTTGTAGGAGTCGAGCAGCTCGCGCAGGGTCTGCTTTTTCTGGTACAGCTCGTGCCAGATCATCCCGGCCTCCTGGGCGTTGGAGGGTCCGATGGCGTAGTGGCCGACCAGGGACTCGCTCTTGTGGTCCACGAGCAGGATGAAGGCGCGGTTGAACCCCAGGCCCTGGGAGGCGGTCACGCCCACCAGGATGATGCCCAGCAGCTCGTTTAGGTCCTTGGACGAGAGCAGGGCCTCGCTGATCTCGTTGATCATGGACAGCTCGCTGATGTGCTGGTGCAGCGAGCGTTCCAGCCGGGCGCGCTCGGTGATGTCGTGCAGGATGATCGAGCGGCCGATGGCCCGCCCGCGGTGGTCGCGCAGCAGGCTGATCGAGGTCTCGACCACGATGCGCCGTCCCCCGGCGGCCACGCGCTCGGTGACATAGTTCTGCAGCTCGCCGTGCTCGGCCAACTGCAGCTCGACCCACTGCATCTCGCCGTTGTAGGAGTCCCCGGGCGGCAGGAGCCGTTCGAGGCTCTGGCCCTGCATTTCCTCGGCGCGGAAACCGAAGATGTTTTCGGCACCGCGGTTCCAAGTCTTGACTTTCCCGTCGTTGTCCACGGTGATGATGGCGTCCCCGCTGTCGCGGGTAACGGTGGCCAGGTAGTGCTCGTTGCGCAGTATCTCGCTTTCCAGCCGCCGCTCCAGGCTGAGGTTGCGCACGATCCAGATGGCGCCCTCGAGGTTGGAGGACGAGTCGTAGAGCAGCGAGCCGGTCAGACTGACCGGGAACTCATCGCCATCCGCGGCCCGGAAGTAGGTCTCGTAGTTCTCGATCGTGCCGCCCGACTCCTCCAGAAGGCGGGTCACCTGCAGCACCTCGCGGTAGCCGCCCAGGTAGATCTCATCCATGCGGATGTCGTTGACGCCCAGCTTGTCGAACCCGAGCATGATCTCGGCCGAGCGGTTGAAGAAATTGATCCGCCCGGTGGAGTCGGTGGTGAGGATGGCGTTGGGTGTGTTGTCCAGCAGGCGCTTGAGGAAATTGCGGGTGCGCTGGATTTCCTGCTCCAGGCGGCGCGGGGCGCTGAGGTCCTCGAGGGTCTGGATCACCCCGTGGATGTTCCCGTCATTGCCGTACAGCGTGCTGATACGGGCGCGGAAACGTTTTTCCCGTCCATAGCGGTCGGTGTAGTCGAACTCCAGCTCGCGTCCGCGCACGACCTCGTGTGTGGCCTGCTCGAAAGCCTCTGTCACCTCGGGCGCGGCGTGGCTGGCGTAGTCGCGGAACAGGTAGCCTCCCAGGGCCTGCTCGCGGGCGATGCCGGTGATGACCTCCTGGGCGCGGTTGTACAGTACGATCCGTCCCTCGCGGTCGACCACCATCACGCCCACGGGCAGATCATCGAGGATCATGCCGCGGAAAGCCTCCTCGAGCATGGAGTCGCGCTCCTCGGCGCGCAGCAGTTCCATCATCGCGTTCTCGAAGGAGTCCAGCTCGGCATCCGCCGGGCCGTAGAGGCGCTCCAGGAAGAAGAGGGTCTTGACCTGCGGGTCGATCGAGCTTTGGAAAAGTGACCAGCGCGAGAACAACCGCGCCTTGATGCCGGTGATCGCGTTGAGGTTGTGCTCTCCGGGCGCGAGGCCGCCCTCGGGCATCAGGTTCAGCTCGGGAGGGAACAGGACGGAAAGGGGCTTGCCGACCAGGTCCTCCCGTTTCCAGGACAAAATACCGGCCAACTGGCGGCTGATCCCGGTGATGAGGCCCTCAGCGTCGAAGAACAGGAACGCTTCGCGGCTGGACTGGAGGATCAGTTCCAGCGCGGCGCTCTGGGTTTCGGCAACGGTCGACATTTACCTTTTATTTCCAAGTCGCGCGGGGGCGGTGCATCCCCGATGCACGGCTCAATAGCGATGGAACCCGGTCTGGCCGGAGGGGGCCGGGGGCTGTGTCTGGCGCAGCAGCTCGGCGGCACGCTCGGGCGGAGTGTGGTTGATGTACATGCCGGTGCCCAGTTCGAACCCGGCGATGGGGCTGAGCCGCGGGGTGATCTCGATGTGCCAATGCCAGTCGTAACGCAGCGTGCCCCAGTAGCCGGCGCGGCGCGGGGTCTGGTTGGTGTTGGGCCCGGAATGGACCAGCATGTTGAACGGCGGGTCGCCGAACAGGGCGAACAACCGTCCCACCGCCTGCTGCAGGATTTCGGCGCAGGGTGCGAGCAGGGCGTCGTCCATGCTGGAAAAGTCGTGGTGGTGCTTCTTGGGGAACACGGCCATCTCGAACGGGAAGCGCGAGGCATAGGGCACGTAGCAGATGAAATGCTCGTTTTCGGCCACGACCCGGCTGCCGTCCTCGATCTCCTGGTTCAGCAGGTCGCAGAACAGGCAGCGTTCCTTGAGGTGGAAATGCTCGCGCGCGGTGGCCAGGGCCATGGCCACGATCCGTGGGATGACCGGCATGGCCAGCACCTGGCTGTGCGGGTGGTTGGTGGTGGCTCCGGCCGCCTGGCCGTGGTTCTTGAAGAGCATGATGTAGCGGTAGGTCTCGTTCTCCATCAGGGTGGCGGCGCGCTGGCGGTAGGTGGTGATGAGTTCGGTCAGGTGCTCGCTCCCCAGGTCGTGGAACAGGGCCTGATGGGAGGGGTGCTCGACGATAATCTCGTGGGCGCCGGCCCCGGCGATGAAATCGTAATGTCCGACCGCGTTGCGCTTGATGCCCTCGGGGCTGTCGGCCAGCACGGGATACTTGTTGGGTATGACACGGATTTTCCAGCCGGGACGGTTGGGGTTGCCGCTGCGCACGGCAAAGATCTCACCCGGGGTCTTGCTCTCCTGGCCCTCGCACAGCGGACAGAAACCGCCGTCCGGGGTACGCCTTGGGACATCGAAGTCATCCGGATTCCGGCTGCGGTCGACAGCAACGATGACCCACCTTTTGTGAACCGGATCGTGCCTGAACTCAGCCAATGCAGTCTCGCTTTTTGAGGGTTTTCTCAAGGGGCGATGAACAAGCGTACATCAAGGCCCGAATGCCACGGAAGAAGCGGAAAATGGTCTCTTTTATTGTAGACCAAAGCCAGACGGGTGTCAATGGGATACGAGCGGGCGGGAGCGCAGCGCCGCCCGTGGAGCGATTCTGCGGACGGCATCCCGCGGCGTGGGGGCCGAGTTCGTTGAACGGCAAAGGAATGCGGGGTTGCGCTAAAGGGAAGCCCCGGTTTTTCCGATATTTTCTCTGGGAGGCATTTTCCTGCCGCGCCGGGGCGTCGGCTGTCTTGACAGCCCGGAACGGGTCGAATATAATAAGCTTACGATATGGAACGGAAACAGCCGGAGGCTCGCGCAGGAAGCAAACCTGGTTCGATCTGTGGGGAAAGACTTGATGGATGAGATTCAGGAGTCAATCGACGATCTGATCGAGGAAACCTGTTTGCGCGCCTTGAGCGACGACCAGGTCGAAAAGCGTGTCCGCCGGTTCACCGAGGTGTGCGAGCGGGTGATCAGCGGCCGCATCGAGAATCAGCGCAAGCGCCAGATGCTGCTCGACCGTCTGGAAATAATGAAGTGCTTCTACAACCACTCCTCGGTGCAGAAGAATTATGGCGCCGGCTCGGCCAAGGAACTCGGGGAATCGCAGCGCAACAAGCACCTCGAGAACATCGTGCGCCGCCGTCGCCTGGCTCTCCAGATGATCGAGAAATCCGACCCGGAAACCGCGCAGGAGATACAGCGCTCCCTGGAGAGTGAGTTGAGCGCCCGGGCCGACCAGCGGCGCTCCCGTGTCGAACCCGCCCCGGGCCGTCCCTCCGATGAGGCGGCGCTCACCGACAGCCATTGGTATTTCCTCTATTTCAATGTCTTTCTGCTCGCCGGCCTTGTCACGGCCCTGGTTATCCTGGTGCGCTGAGCCTTTTTATCATTGACTGCCGCAGCCCCGCCCCTTAGCTTTTACATTCGTTTTCCAAATCACAGACAAAGCCGACCTCTGCGGAGAAGTCTCCTAAAATGAGCTATAGCTGCTGGTTCCAGTGCATCAATCCCGATTGCCGGGAAAAGTATCCGATCAATTCAGTGATCTACACCTGCGAGCGCTGCGGCAACCTGCTGGAAGTGACCCACGACACGTCGGCCCTGGCCGCCGCGCATGACGCCGAGGGCTGGAAGCATCTTTTCGACAAGCGTTACAAGAGCGCCGAGTGGCCCTACGGCAGCGCGATCTGGGGCAAGAAGGAATGGGTCTGCCCGGCGGTGGAGGACCGCAACGTGGTCTCGATGTACGAGGGCGGGACCAACCTGTTCTGGGCCGAGCGCCTGGGACGGATGATCGGGGTGGAGGACCTCTGGATCAAGCTGTGCGGCAACAGCCACACCGGGAGCTTCAAGGACCTGGGCATGACCGTGCTGGTCTCGATGGTCAGGCAGATGATCTCGGAGGGGACGGATATCCAGGCCGTGGCCTGCGCCTCGACCGGCGACACCTCGGCCGCGCTGGCCGCCTACTGCGCCTGCGCCGGCATCCCCTCGATCGTGTTCCTGCCCAAAGGCAAGATTTCGACCGCGCAACTGATCCAGCCGATCTCGAACGGGGCGATCACGTTGTGCCTGGACACGGATTTCGACGGCTGCATGGCGATAGTCAAAGAGGTGACCCGGGAGAAGCGTATCTACCTGGCCAACTCGATGAACAGCTTGCGGATCGAGGGCCAGAAGACGGTCTCGATCGAGATCGCCCAGCAGTTCGAGTGGCAGATACCGGACGTGGTGGTGATCCCGGGCGGCAACCTGGGCAACGTGAGCGCCCTGGGCAAGGGGTTCGACATGCTGCTGGACCTGGGGCTGACCACCAAGAAGCCGCGGATCGTGGTGGCCCAGGCGGCCAAGGCCAACCCGCTGTACCAGAGCTACAAGACGGGTTTCCGCGAGTTCCACCCGGTGACCGCGGGCAAAACCCTGGCCAGCGCGATCCAGATCGGCAACCCGGTGAGTTTCCGCAAGGCGGTGGATGCGTTGAAAAAGTACGATGGGATCGTGGAGCAGGCGACCGAGAACGAACTGGCCAACGCCTGCGCCCTGGGCGACCTGACCGGGCTGTTCAACTGCCCGCACACCGGGGTGGCCCTGGCAGTCACGTTGAAGCTGGTGCACCGGGGCGTGATCAAGCCCACCGACCGGGTGGTGGTGGTCTCGACCGCGCACGGGCTGAAATTCACCGAGTTCAAGACCGAGTACCAGCGCGGCGGCCTGACCGAGGTGAACGCGCGCTACCTGAACGGCCTGGTGGAGCTGCCGGCGGACGTGTCCACGGTGCGCAAGGCCATCGACGAGCAGGTGCGCCGCCGTCAGGAGCTCGCGGTAGACTGGCATATCTGGGAATAACGCCGCTTGCCCTCTGAACCACAGCAGGAAAGAGCCGGTATGAAACTGATGGATTTCGTCTCTCCCGACACCGTGATCCCGGACCTGACGGGATGCAGTAAGGAGGAGCTCCTCGGCAAGATGGTGGACTGTCTGCGCGAGGCCGGCAAGATCAAGGACACCTCGCGCCTTCTGGCCAGCCTGATGGAGCGCGAGAAGATCATGACCACCGGCATCGGTCGGGGTATCGCGGTGCCGCACGCGATATCGGCCGAGGTCCAGGAGCAATTGATCGTGCTTGGCCGGGCGCCGCAGGGGGTGGACTACGACTCCCTGGACCGCGCCCCGGTGCATTTCGTCTTCCTGCTGGTCGGCTCCCCCGCCTCCAGCGACCGCCATCTGAAAACCCTCGCCCGGATCAGCCGCCTGATCCAGCACTCCAACTTCGTCGAATCGATCAAGAAAGCCGCCACGGTGGATGAAATCCTCGGCATCCTGTCTGAGGAGGACGCCAAACACAAGGGTTGAGCCGGTATGCCGCTGCTGATGATTTTCGTGCTCAATCGGGAGGAACTCCTGGAGGAGATTCTTTCCGGTTTCCTCGAGATCGGGATCGGTGGGGCTACGATCCTCGACAGCACTGGTATGGGCCGGGTTTTGAGCCACGACATCCCGATTTTCGCGGGCCTGCAGGGCATGCTCTCAGGGGGGCGGCCGCACAACAAGACCATCCTGTCCGTGCTGCCCGACCGTGAGACTTTCGAGCAGGCGGCCGAGTTGATCGAGGACATCTGCGGCAGTCTGGAGCGTCCCGGCACCGGCATCCTGATGGCCCTGCCGCTGGAAATCGTGCGCGGACTGAAGCTGTAATTCGTTTGTTTCACCCATCCGGTGTTCCTCTTTTTTTCCTACTGCGCTGTTTACCTCCCGCTCCCCCTGTGATAGAATATCCGTAAGGCTCTTTCTGTCGAACCGGACACTGCGAAAACGGACCACGTAATGAGCGAATCCAGCCTGACAATCCTGAGTGTGCTGCTGGTGACCCTGGTGGCCCTGGCGGGCGGGCGTGTGCTGCTGCGCACGCGGGCTGGGCAGAACCCGGGCTATTTCAGGTTTACGACTGCCTTGTACCTGGTGCTGGGCCTGGCGTTGGGCGGCCAGGGGTTCGGCCTGGCCGGACCGGAGCTGCTGCACAACCTGGAGCCGGTTAAGGAACTGGCCCTGGGCTGGATCGGGCTGCTGTTCGGGCTGCAGTTGCGCTGGACACACCTGCGGCGGTTCCCGGCAGTGTTTTTCCGCGTGCTGCTGCTGGAATCCGGGCTAAGCCTGCTGGCGGTGGGCGGGGCGCTCTGGCTGGTTGTCAGTCGGTTCTTCCCGGAGGCGCTGGAGGACCCGGTTTCCGCGGTGGCGGTGCTGGCTGCGCTGGGGGCGGTGAGCAGCCCCACGGCCACGGCCCTGGCCGCGGTGGCGGGCGGCCGCGTGCGGCACCGTCTGGCCCGCCTGGCGCATTTCACCACCAGTCTCGACCCGCTGCTGCCGCTCGTGCTGTTCGCCCTGGCGGCCGGGTACAGGCACCCGGCGGGTGGAGGGGCCTGGGCCGCGCTGGAATGGGTTGCGGCCTCGGTGCTTCTGGGGCTGATCCTGGGCCTGTTGTTCTACTCTTTCGCCCGTCACCGTCACAACGAGCGCGAGCTGACCCTGCTCATTATCGCATTCGCGGTGTTCGCGGGCGGGGTGGCCTCGTACCTGGCGCTTTCGAGCCTGTTCGTGACCGTGGTGCTGGGTTCGACCCTGACCAACCTGTTGCCAGCCGGGGAGCGTGTTTTCCGGATCCTGGTCACCCGGGAAAAGCCGATCCTGATCCTTCTGCTGGTGCTGACCGGGGCGGACTGGCGGATCGGGTCGGCAGCGGGTGCGTCCGCGGTGATTCTGCTGCTGGCGGCGTACCTTGTGGCGCGCAGCGTGGTGAAGACCACGGTGATGGCCCTGGCCAGCCGCGCGCGCTCGGCCGACCTGGAGCCGGGCGCCTGGCGCGGCGGCCTGGCGCTTCTGGGCCAGGGCGGGATGAGTGTGGCCCTGTTAGCCAACTGCCAGCTCCTGTTCCAGGGGGAAAGCGAGTCCACGATTGTGACAGTGGGCCTTCTGGCCGTGATCTGCGCCGAGTTCTTCTCGGCCCGGGCGGCGCGGGCCGCTCTTTTCATGGACAGCGCAGACAGGGAGGATGCATGAGCCGGGTGTTCTCGCTGGCCGCCCTGATCCTGTTGATGCTGCTTCTGCTGCGTCTTCCAGTGGGCGGCGGGGCCACGCTGAGCATGAGCCTTGGGTTCGTTCTGCTGGGCGGGTTCCTGCTGGGCAAGCTGGCCCAGCGGGCGGGTCTGCCGGGGATCACCGGCTACCTGATCGCCGGGATACTGTTCGGGCCGCACGCGGCTGGGTTCCTGGACCGCCGGGCGGTGGCCGACCTGAGCGCGATCAACAGCTTCGCCCTCAGCCTGATCGCCCTGTCCGCGGGCGGCGAGGTGAGCCTGAGCCGGGTGCGCTCGCGCCTGAGTTCGTTCACCCTGATCACGGGGTCACAGGTTCTGGTCACCCTGATCGGGGTGAGCGTGGTGATGTTCCTGGCCGGGCGCTGGTTCACCGCGGGACTGTCCACGCTCGATTGCCTGGTGTTCGGGCTGCTGTTCGGAGTTTCGGCGCTGACCACCAGCCCGGCCTCGACCGTGGCGGTGATCGTGGAGAGCGACGCGCGGGGACGACTGAGTGAACTGGTGCTGGGGATCACGATCCTGAAGGATATCCTGGTGGTGGTGTGTTTCGCGGTGGGACTGGCCGCCGGGGTGCAGTTGCTGGGCCTTCAGGGCGGAGGGGAGGGCGACCTGACCGCCCGACTGGCGAGGGAGATCGGCGGGTCGGTGGCGGCTGGAGTGGTGCTGGCCTTTATAGTGATATTCTGGATGCGGTGGGTGCGGACCGAGCTGACCCTGTTCGTGATCGCGGTCAGTTTCCTGACCGCCGAGGCGGCGGCGCACCTGCACCTTCACACCCTGCTGATCTGCCTGAGCGCTGGCCTTCTGATCAACAACCTGTCGGACCGCGGGCGTGAGTTCGTCGAGGCGATTGAGCGCGGGGCATTGCCGATATACGTGGTGTTTTTCGCCATTGCCGGGGCGAAGATCGACCTGGGACGCCTGGCGGCGGGCTGGGAGCTGGCGGCGGCGCTGGTGGCCTCGCGCACGCTGTTTGTCTGGCTGGGGGCCACAGCCGGGGCGAGGGCGGCTGGCGAGAATCAGCCGGTGCGCGGCACGGTCTGGCTGGGGCTGCTCAGCCAGAGCGGAGTGGCACTCAGCCTGGCGGTGATCGTGGCCGCCACGTTCCCGGGCTGGGGCGAGCTGTACCGGGATGTGCTGATAGGCTCGATCGCCCTGTTCGAGAGCGCCGGACCGGCCCTGTTCAAGTGGAGCCTGAGCCGGGCGGGCGAGACCGCCGCGGCGCGCAACGCCGCCAGGGCCGGCTGACCCCTCAAGCGGAGACCGACCATGAGCCGTATATTCGGACTGGCTGCCCTGGTCCTGCTGATGCTGTCCCTGCTGCACCTTCCCACTGCACAAAGCCTGTTTCCCCCGCTCTCGCTTCAGTTCGGTTTCCTGATGCTGGGCGCTTTCGTGGCGGGCAAGCTGAGAGTGCGACTTTCAGGAATGTGGTGATCGGCTCGATCGCCATTTTCCAGGTGGCCGGGCCGGCGATGTTCAAGTTCGGCCTGGCGCGGGCGAGATAAAGCGCGGACGGTGAGAGCGGCCGGTCAATCCGCGCCGTGGGCCGGCCGGGCCAGATCTCCCACCTGCGGATCCTCGAACGGGGCGATCCGGCCGCTGTCGCCGCTCACCACCTCGATCTGCGGGCCGCCCAGGTAGCCGGGTATGGCCGATGGCCGCTCGATAATGAAAGCCGGGGTGATCGAGCGCAGGGCGGCGGTCTTTTTGTACACCGCGACCACCTCTGCCAGGCCCCTGATGAACACCTGCGGCGCCTCCCCGGCCAGCACGGCGCTCTCCTGCGGGCGATAGACTTCGAAGACTTCCCCTCGTTCCACTCCCATGTTCCGTCCCCTATCGATCACCAGGTTGAACGGATCGAGCACCTGGACCACGCGCGCCGGGGACTCCCCGCCCTCTTTCTCCTCGCGGGCCACTCCGTTGAAAACATCCTGTGTCTTCATTGCCGTCATCCTCCCCAATCTGGCTGGAACTGGTTGTAACGGCCGCCGCTTCCACCTCCCTACAGGTCAATACTACCCATATCGGCTGTAAAAGTAAAGTCCTGCTGTCTGGAGCGGAGCTGTGCGTCGCGGGGCTGGCTGCCGAAAAAATATTTTGCTCTATGCGCTCTAAACGAACAAAACGAACCAAACGTGCTGGAAAAACAAACAAAAAGTTATTAAATTAGCGACACAATCGAAAGGAGACAAAAATGAAACGCACGGAACGTGATGTAATTTCATATCTGGGTTTCAAGGACAGCCGGATCGAGGCGCAGTGGAACGACCCGGAAAGCCTCCACCCTGCCCTGCGCGTGATCGTGGCCGCGGCAGCCCACTGGCACTGGCGCGCCAGCGGCCGGCCGGCGGTGCTGACCTGCCTGCTGCGCAGCCACGAGGAACAACGGGCGATCTACCCGGACAGCCCGCAGCGACGGTCACCGCACGAGTACGGCCGGGCGGCGGATTTCCGGACGCGCGACCTGGAGCAGGCCATGGCCGAGGCCTGGCGCGACTGGCTCAACAGCTCTTTCACCTACCTGGGACGCGCGGGCGCCCGGACCGCCCTGCTCCACGAGGTGAATTCGATGGGAGGGCACCTGCACGTGCAGGTGGGACCTGCCGAGCCCGCACCCGGCGCGGCAGAGGCAAAGGCGGAAACTGAACTGGAGGACTAAGGATGAACGACAGCAAGAAAGTGAAAATGGTCCTGGCCGGGATCGGCGGCACGCTGTTGGTGCTTCTGATACGGGGGCTGTTCCCCGACCTGCCGGACAGCGTGATCGAGTGGGCGATCGGGGTGATCGGCGGTGTGCCCTCGCTGGGGGCGCTGGGCCAGTCGCTGGCGGATGGAATGAGCCGCGGGCTGACCTCGAGCAACGCGCCGCGGATCATCTCGGCGGAGCTGCAAAAAAACCTCTCGGCCCCGTCAGCCGCCCAGGGCTGAGCCTCGAATGGGGCGAACGGGGGCTTCTGGGGCGGCTCGACCGGAGGAACCTGGGACTGTACGGCGGCTACGACCCGCACCCGGGCGAAGAAGCCCCACGCTGGCGGGCGGGGTTGCAGTGGCGGTTCTGAACTGAGAGCAGGCAGTGGTTCCGGCCCGGAAAACCGGAACGCGGGTGAGCGATTAACGCGGGTGGTGAGCGACAGGGGGAAGGACCGCCGGGAGCGGGGTCAGGCCACTCCCGACACGGCCAGGGGCCGTAACCAGAGGGACGCCGACGTAGGCGGCCCGACGGGAAGCAACAGCGCCCCTCCCGGTGGTCCAACCCCCCGGACAGCGGAAAGAGCGATCCGGATTCCACAGCCGGAGAACAGCCGACAGCACGGAGCGGGGTCAGGCTACTCCTCGGACGGCATCAGGCCGCGACAGAGGAAGCCGGGCCACCGGGGGCCGGGCGGGCAGCGGAGGAGTCAACAGCGCCCGCTCCGGCGGTCGGCAAACCAATCGGAGAGAGACAGAGCGATGGAAAGAAACGACAGCGGCGCCCTCTGCCTGAAATGCCCGAAGGAGGGGGAGATCGCCCGTCTGGACGCGCAGCAGGAATTCTCGGATGAGCGCCTGGACCGTCTGTACGACAGCCAGGCCCGCCTTCTGCGCAAGCTGGATGAGCTGATCCCGGCGGTGGCGCGCCTGGAGGTGAAAGCCGGGGTCTGGGGCGGCGTGGGAGGCCTCTTGGCCACCCTGGCCACGATCGGGCTGGCGATTGCCGCCAGGATGGGGTGACCGATGCGAAAAAGGGAAAACATGAGTCAGGAAAGGGCGGCGGAGACAGACTGCGCGGAGAGTTTGGGGTTCACCCGCCTGCTCCGGCTTCTGCGGCACCTGCGCCGTGGGGGCAGCCGCAAGGGCGCCTGCGGCTGGGCCAACCTGAGCTGGGCCGGGCTGCAAGCCGCGCTGGCGGACGACTCACGGTTGGCCGCGGCGCTGGAAAGGGCTGAAAACCGGGCCATTGCTTGTGACGAGAAGCAACTGGACCAGCATGTCCAGGATGGCAATCGGGTAGCTCTGATGTTCCGGATGCGCAGTGTCTACGGTTACGGGAACGGGAAAAGGGCGGGGAAGGAGGCGCGGCCGACAGGTGAGACAAACAGCCGGGAGTTCGCGGAAGCGGCGGCCGGAATCCATACCCTCGGAGAAACAGAGCGCCGGGAGCTGGCGGGACAGTATCGAAAGGCTGCCGGAGCCTGAGCGTCGCCGCCTTCAGGGCGAGCTGGACGTGGGCCTGTTTGCCCGGCTGTTCCTGCCACACTACTGCCGCGCCCCGGAGAGCGGGTTCCACCGCGAGATGTACGAGCTTCTGGGAGGCGCGGTGCGGGGCGGCGAGGGCCAGCGGATCGCGGTGGCGGCGCCGCGCGAAAGCGCCAAGAGCACCCTGGCCACGCTCTTTCTGCCGCTGTGGTGTATCTGCTACCCGGAAACGGCCCGGCGGCATTTCATCCTGATCGCCGGGGACACCCTGGCCCAGGCGCAGAGCCATGTCGGGGACATCAAGATCGAGCTGGAGTCGAACCCGCGGCTGGCTGAAAGTTTCCCGGAACTCTGCGGCCCCGGGCCGCTCTGGACACGCAAGGAGATAGTCACCCGCAACGGGATCAAGGTGACCGCGCGCGGCACCGGGGGCGGCATCCGCGGCCTCAGGAACCGTCAATGGCGGCCCGACCTTCTGATCGGCGACGACCTGGAAAACGATAGGAACAGCCGCACCGCGGAGCAGAGGGACAGGATAACCGAATGGTTCTACAAGGCTTTTTCCAAATGCGCCTCCAAAGAGGCGGTGATCGTGGTGATCGGCACGGTGCTGCACACGGACAGCCTTCTGCCGCGTCTGCTGAAAAACCCGGTGTTCTACAGCCGCAAATGGCAGGGCGTGATCGCCTGGAGCGCCGAGAACGGGCTGTGGGAGCAGTGGGAGCGTCTGTTCACCGACCTGTCGCAGCCGCCCCGTCAGAGGAAGGCGCGGGCGGATGGTTTCTTCGCGGCCAACCGCGAGCGGATGCTGGACGGCACGCAGGTGATCTGGCCCGCGCACCGCAGCTACTACGACCTGATGCAGCTGCGCGTGGCCGAGGGCCCGGCCAGTTTCGACAGCGAAATCCAGAACGAGCCGGTCAACCCGCGCGACTGCCTGTTCCAGCCGGAGTGGTTCCGCTATTTCGAGGAGAGCGAGCTGGACACGGCCGGTCTGACCCTGGTGGCGGCGGTCGACCCCTCGCTGGGCGGGGCCGGACGGTACAACGATCCCTCGGCCATAATCTGCCTGGGACGGGACAAGCTGGGGGCGGTCTACGTGCTGGAGGCGGAGATCGAGAAGCGCAGCCCGGACTCGATCATCGAGGCGGTGCTGGAGCTGTACAGCCGACGCGCCCCCGCGCTGATCGGGGTGGAGAGCGTTCAGTTCCAGGAATTTTTCAAGGACGAGCTGCGGAGGCGGGCGAAAGAGGCCGGAATTTATCCGCCGGTGCGGGGGATCAAGAGCACCAAGGACAAGCTTCTGCGAATCCAGCGCCTTCAGCCCCTGGTGTGTAACGGCACACTGCGTTTCCAGAAACGCCAGCACTCCCTGCTCGACCAGTTGCGGCTGTTCCCCAAGGCGGAGCACGATGATGGCCCGGATGCGTTGGAAATGGCGCTGCAGATGCTGGAGAAGGTCTCCAGGCCCGAGGGGTTCCATTTCGAGAGCCCCAGGACAAGCACTCAACAACTGAGGAAGGTGTTCGGCTGATGCTGACAAGCGAGAAAAGAAAACGGCCGCGCGGCCGTCGCGGTGGAGGGCGCTCGCGGATGGCGATCACGGTGGGGCGGGAGTTGTCGGGCTGGCAGGCCGACCCGCTGGCCGCGGTGTTCGGCTCTCTGGCCCCCAACCCCGACCGCACGCTGGAGGAGCACTCCGGCGAGGGCCTGCAACTGTACAACGAGATGCTGCGCAAGGACAGCCAGCTGGCGCTGTGTTTCCGCCTGCGCGCCCTGAACGTGACCGCCCAGGGCTGGCGTGTGGCGCCCGGCGGCGAGGGCCGCGCCGACATCGAGCTGGCCGACTGGGTGGGCCGCGTGCTGGAGGGCGTGGAGGGCTTTCACCTCAGCCGCGGGCAGTTTTTCCGTGGGGTGTCGCACGGGTTCGCGCCGGCCGAGATCATGTTCGAGGCCCGGCCGAAGGGTGAGGTGGGGATAGCCGGTTTCCGCAACCGCGACCCGGAGCGTTTCCGTTTCGACCGCGAGGGACGCCTGGTGCTGGTGGGACTGGCCGGGGCGGATGAGAAAGCCATGCCCCGCGATAAGTTCATCCTCAACACCTGGGGCGCGGACGAGACCCCCTACGGACGGGGCCTGCTGGCTCAGCTCTACCCGCTCTGGTATTTCAAGAACAACGCGGTCAAGGAACTGGTGCGCTTCATCGAAAAGTTCGGCGCGCCCTACCTGTGGGCCAACTACCCACAGGGCACGAGCGGCACGGAGCAGGATGCCCTTCTGGACGTGCTGCGGCGCATGCAGGGCAACTCGGTGGGGATCGGCCCCGAGGGCACGGAGATCAAGATCACCGAGGTGGGCCGCGCGGGTGTGATCGAGGTGTTCCGCTTCATCATCCAGGAATACGTGGACCGTCAGTACGCCAAGGCGATCCTGGGTCAGACCCTGAGCACGGAGAGTGAGAGCGGCACGTTCGCCCTGGCGCGGTTTCAGGAGAAGAGCCAGCAGCATATCCTGGAGGATGACTCGCTCTGGCAGCAGGAGCAGCTCGACCGGGTGATCCGCACCCTGGTGGACCTGAATTTCGGGCCGCCGGAGAGCGGGCGCTACCCGCGATTCCGTATCCCATACGAGGAGGAAAAGGACCTGGCGGCCTACCTGGGCGCGGTGAGCACAGCGGTGAACGACCTGGGCCTGCGCGTGCCGGAGGCCTGGCTGCGCGGCCAGATCGGGGTGCCGGCCCCGCTGACCGAGGAGGCCTGCCTGGCCGGACGCGGCGGGCCGGAGAAGGGACCGGAAACAGTCCCGGATGAGGCCCCGGAAGAAGAAACTGAGAATAAACAACCGCAAGACGAGGGGGAAGAGGATGGAAAAGCAGGCGCTTGACGACAAGCGGATCGACGGTTGGTGGGATGTGGCGCGGGTGGGCCGCTGGCGCGGCAGCCTGGGCGGTGCTCCGGCGGAGGTGGAACTGACCTCCGAGGATTTGGAGCAGATCGCAGCCGACTACGACCCCCAGCTCCAGGAAGCCCCGGTGACAGTGGAGCACATGCGCAGCGGCCCGGCCCACGGCTGGGTCGAGAGCCTGCGCGTGGCCGGGGACAGGCTCCAGGCGCGTCTGCGCGACCTGTCGGCCCAGTTGAGAGACTGGCTGACAAGCGGCGCCTACCGCAGCCGGAGTATCGAGATGTACAAGCCGTTCTCGGCTACCGGCCGCACCTACCTGGGCGCGGTCACATTCCTGGGCGCGGCCGCCCCGGCGGTGAAAGGCCTTTCGCCGGAACCCTCGCTCCTGGCGGAAAAGGAACACGCCGCGCACCTGGAGTGCCGTGAGATGGGCCTGGAGGAGGCGCCGGAAAGTCAGCCGAATCCCGCGCTGAGCGAGCTGGACGAGACCCGTCTGGTGCGCCTGGAGGAGGAGACGGTCTGCCTGCGGGCCGCCCTGGAGCAGGAACGCGCCGCCCGCCTGCAGGCCGAGGCCGAAATGAAAGGCTTGAGCGCCCGTCTGGCCGAGGCCGACCGCGCCGCCGGGCTTCAGGAGTTCGAGCGGGCGCTGGAGGCTGCCTCTGCCGAGGGCTGTCTGACACCCGCCGAGCGCAAGACCTACGCATCCCTTGCCGGGAGCCTGGATGACAGCGGACGTGCCGCGCTGCTGGAAAGCGTGCGCCAGCGCAACCGTCTGGCTCTGTTCGCCGAGCTGTCGGCCCCGGAGACAGGTGAGCGCTCACAGGCCGAGACCCTTCGCCGCAGCCGCGCCCGTTTCGCCGGATTCCCGGAGGATCCGGAGCACGACTCGGCACTGGAGCTGATGGCGCGCGAACCGTCGCTCGGTTTCGCCGAGGCCCTGGCCCGCGTGCGCACCGGAAATGCGACCGTCTGAGGCGGCCGCTGCAATCGAAAAACACCAATCTGAAGGAGTGGGGAAGATGACTGTGAGGCTGAGAGAGAGACTGCTCAACACCGACACTTTCACCGTGGGCAGCGCGGATATCGCCCGCGGCAAATGCGTGGTCCTGGACAGCGGCGTGCTCACTGTGAGCGGGGCCAATTCGGCCAAATTCGCCGGTATCCTGGCCGAAACCGGGTTCGCCGGACGCGAGGCCCGGGTGGCCCAGGGCGGCAGCACCGTGCTGGCCGTGGCCGCGGGCAGCGGGATCGCCGAGGGCGACTGGCTGCTCAGCGACAGCCAGGGACGGGTCACCACCGCCGCCGCGGCCAGCCAGGGCACGGCCCAGCATTTCGTGGGCTACGCCCTGCGCGCCTCCAGCGCCGCCGATCAGCTGATCCCGGTGGTGGTATGGCCGGTTCGCGTGGATAACCCGGCCGCTGTCTGACAAACAAATGACGCAAACACCGACAAGCAATAAGGAGAAGCACACATGTCCGACCGCTATGCAACCCAGAACCTGAACCGCACCCTGACCCAGTTCGCCATGGAAAGCCTGCGCGGCGGCGGCCCGTTCGTCGCCGACCGCCTGGCCCCGGTGGTGCGCGTGCCCACCACCAGCGGCAAGTACTATGTCTTCAACGAGACCTCCGGCCTGCGCGATGACATCGACAGCCTGCGCGCCCCGCTGACCGAGAGCAACGAGGTGCGCCGCAGCTACGGCTCGGCCACCTACTCGTGCAGTCAGTATGGCCTCAAGGAGCTGATCGCGGACGAGGAGTTCGACAACGCCGACCGGGCGGTGATCGACCCGGAGCGCGATGCCATGGCCCTGATCACCCGCAAGCTGCGCCTGGCCATCGAGACCCGCGTGGTGGGCAAGCTGCTTTCGCCCTCCGTTCTGACCAACAACGGCGGCGCCTCCGAGGCCTGGAACGCCGACAGCGGCGTGGACATCGAGGGCGATATCGACACGGCGCGGCTTTCCGTGCGCAAGAAAGCCGGCGTGGAGCCGAACACGATCGTCATCCCGCCGCATATCGCGGTGGCGGCCAAGAAAGACTCTCAGATCCGCGAGCTGGTCAAGTACACCGACTCGACCCTTCTGGTCAACGGTGAGCTGCCGCCCAAGCTGTTCGGCCTGGAGGTGGTGATCCCGCTGGCGCTGTTCGACGAGGCCGCGCCGGGCGTGGCCACCCCGAGCCTGGATTTCGCCTGGGACGCCAACAGCGTGCTGGTCTGCTACGTGGAGCGCGAAATCCCGAGCAAGCGCTCGATGTCGCTGGCCTACCAGTTCCGCCGTCCGATCGCCGGCACTCTGGATGTGGCCGCGTTCCGCTACCGCGACGAGGGCCGTCACGCCACCGTGGTCGAGGGCCTGGTCGAGCAGACCGAGGAGGTGGTGAGCGCCGCCTGCGGCTACCTGATCACCGGGGCCTACGAGGCCTAAGACCTCCCGTGGCCCCGAGGGGGCCGGCCCGGGTCCCAGGGGGACCTCCCCGGCCGGGCGCGTACGCGCCCGGCCGGGACCCGCCGCCTCTGGCGGCGGGCGGGCCGGCCCGTGCATCCGGAGCCCGGAAATTACCGCCGCAATGGCGGCGCACCCGACACGAAAGAGGAAAGCCATGGAATATTGCACTCTCAACGACCTCACCCGCTGGATCGACCCGGTCGAACTGGTGGCGCTCTGCAGCCGGGAGAGCGGCGCCACGCTGGCAAGCGAGGAGGTGGCAGCGGTGGCGGCCGAGGTGATCCGCGGCGCCGGGGCCGAGATCGACAGCTACCTGCTGGGGCGCTACCCCGGCCTGCGGGAGATAAATCCAGCACCGGCCGGGTTGGTTTCTCTCTGCGCCCGGATCGCGATCTACAACCTCTATCTGCGTCGGCGGGTGGTGAGCGAGCTCTGGCGCAAGAACTACGAGGACTGCCGTCAGCGTCTGGAACAGGCTTCCGAGGGACGACTCAGCCTCGGACTGGGCCAGGACGGGCAGGTGGCGGATAGCCCTGAACGACAGTGGCGCACCGACACTCTGGATGAGGAGCGGGTTTACAGCCCTGAAAAGCTGGACCTGTTCTGAACCGAACAGGACGGCAAAGCGAAACTTAATGCCTGGAAATGGCAGGCGGAAAGGCAGACAAGTTGTCAGTCACGTTGAAACAGATATCGGACGCACTGGTGGCACTTCTGGAGGACATCGACGAACTCGGACCTGGGCGGGCCGCAGCGTTCGCCGGATCGGTGAGAAGTTTCCTGGAGGAGGGCCGCACCGCCCCCTTCGCCGGAGTGGCCCTGGATAGCCTGAGCTACGAGACCCTCTCCACGGACCGCTGCCTGGTGCGCGAGGAGCTGAGCCTCAAGGTCACTCTGGTGGCGCAGGATTTCCGGGGGCCGGGGTTCAGCCTGGAGGGCGGTTACGACCTTCTGGATGCGGTGCGCGGAGCCCTGATGGGAGCGAGCCTCGGCTTGGAGGGCTTGGCCCCGCTCGAGCTGGCCTCCATCGGCAAGAACGAGCAGATCGAGGAGCAGGGCATAACTGCGTTCGAGCTGAGCCTCAAGACCTGGCGCGTCACCGGCCGGGAATGAAACTGATAATCCAAAGATGAAAGGTTGAGAGATGGTCAAAGTATCGAGGACAGCCAGCCGGGTGGCCTGGTCCGCCTCCCGTCAGAGCGCTTTTGGCGCCCCCCTGTCCGTGGGACGGCTGGACCGTTTTCTGCGCCTGAAAGACCCGCTGATCCTGAAACCCAGCCTGGAGCACTGGTCCGACCGGGGCAACGTGGGCGCCGGGCACGACTGGGAGACCCAGCGCGGACTTCTGCGCCAGCATGTGGAGTTCGAGCTGCCCGAGCAGCCCCTGCCGGTTGGATTTGTCGCGTTCCTGCTGGCCCTGTTTTTCTCGGGCGAGAGCGCCACGACCAACGCCTCCGGGGTCTACGAGCACGTGAGCGCCTTTCCCAGCCTGCAGAGCGTGAGCGAGGCCGCGGTCACCAGTCTGGCCCTGCACGAGGACGGCCAGGACTGGCTGCTGCAGGACGTGGCCTGTGTGAAACTCAGCCTCAAGGGCGAGGGCTCCGAGCGGCTGAGCGCGGGCGGTAGCTTTGTCGCCTCGCGCCTGGTGGGGCCGCTCGGCGGCTTCACCTGGCCCGCCACCGCGGCCCAGCGCTACCTGTACAACTATGCCGGCGCGTTCAGCCTGGCCGGCGCCGACCGTCACCCGCAGCTGCGCTCGTTCAGTCTGAGCCTGGAGAACGGCCTCAAGACCGACCAGGCCTGGCGCGGAGTGGCCAGCGAGGCCGATCGGATCTACCCCAGCCTCTGGCCACTGACCGCCGAGCGCAAGATGGGATTGTCACTGTCGCTCTCCGCCGAGGCGGGCGACCTAATCGCTTTCCGCAGCGCCTACCAGAACGGCTCCGCCAGCGCGATCAACCTGAGCGTGCTGGGTGAGACTATCAGCGGCTCCAACCCGGTCGACAGCGATGAGCTGGCCCTTTCGGTGCCGCACGCGGTGTTCACCGGGCTGGAGTACAACTACGGCGATGGGGTGATGGGCCTGGAACTGAGCGTGGAGGGGGCCTACGACAACTCTTGCGGCGGGCCGCTGCGGGTCACGGTCACCGAGGGCTCGACCGCGCGCTTCATGGATGCGTGAGGAGGATGAAAATGGATGAGAGCGTGAAACTGTTCCCGCTGGGCGCCGGCGGCGAGGTGAGGATCGAGCTGAGCGTGGAGCGCGAGGGGGAAAGCTACACCTTGGTTCATGTTTTCCGTGAGCCGGATGTCGAGGACCGCAAGGCCTACTGGGGCTACCTGGGCCGCAGCGAGATGGATGCCGGAAGCCGTCAGGGCGCCGACTACCTGGGCGCGGGAGAGCGCCTCTACGACCGCTGTATCCTGCGTACCGAGGGCTACTCGTTCCCGGAGGGCGACAGCCGGGAATGGCGGGCCCTGCTGCCCGTGGAGCACAAGTCCTGGGCCGTGCAGCTGCTGCTCACCCGCGCCGGGAGCCTGAGCGGAGCGGACATAAAAAACTGATCCGGGGCGTCCGCCGGCGTTTGTCCCAGGCGGGCGCCCCGCAGGAACGCAACGCCCGGGTCGAGTACGCCCTGCTGCTCTGCACCTATGTCGAGACTTTCCGTCCCGACCCGCGCCGCCTGAGCTGGCAGGATCTGGACCTATACCAGGCAGCGCTGGCAGCGCGGGCCGAGTTCGAGAGCGAGCAGATTAGAAAGTTCTGGAAAAAATGAAATATTGTAATACAATATATCGTTTCGGGAGGAGAGAGATGATGCAGCGTAGCGACATGGGCGGGCCGGAGGAGGCCACCCTGGGAGCGATCGGGTTCATGCGGGAGCAGGCGGGTGCGCCGGGGGTTCAAGCACCGGTCGCACAAACACCGGCCGCAGGGCTGAGTCTGGGCGGCCAGGATGCAGGCGGCCTGGGCGCCGGCGGAGCGCTGGCCGGGATCGAGCAGGTGCGTGAGGGCTACGACTCGCTGGTGCAGAGTATCCTGGGCGGCAACCGCTCGGCCGGGGACAGTATCACGCAGCTTTTCAGCAGCCTGACCGGTGGTGGCAAGCAGGCCAAACAAGCTTTGGCCGGGGTGTTCGAGGGCATGGCCGGGCAGATTTTCTCCGGCATGGCCGATTATGCCAAGCAACTCGGAGTTTTAACAGGACTGGCCTCCACGGCGTTCACTGCGCTCAAGTCGATGAATCCCTTTGCTGCAGCCGCTGCCTCGATCGGGCTGATCGCCCTGGGTGCGGCCCTGAAAAGCCTGGCAGGGAGCCTGGGTAAGGGTGGCGGGTACCAGAATGCAAACACAGGCGGCGGCTACAGCCAGGCCGCCTCCGCCTCGGCCTCCACGGTCGCCTCCGCCTCCCAGCCGCTCAGCATCTATATCGGCGGGCTGGGCAGTGGCGTGAGCAGCTACGAGGTGGAGCGCACCCTGGACCGCGCCGGGGTGGACCGTGAGCTGCGCGAGCGTTTCCGCGAGCTTGTGCGCACCGGGGCCAACCCGGCGCTGGGTTATTGAGTG
>JAJFUG010000122.1 GCA_021372515.1 bacterium | reverse complement strand
CGCGATCGCGAAGGCCGGCCGCAAGGCCTTTACGATCCGCCGGGCGGACCGGGACTTCAAGTACGGCGACCTGGTGCTCAAGCGGGAGTGGGACCCGGGCCTGAAGGCCTACACGGGCGAGGCGCTGGGCCCGGTGCCCATCACCTGCATCACCACCGGCTACGGGCTGCTGGACGGCTACGTGGTGCTGGGCCTGGGCTACGGCCTGCCCACCTTCACGCCCCAGCTGCTGAACCTGCAGGCCGAGGCCCACCGCCTCCGGGCGGATGCGCTGCGCTGGGGCCGGTTCGTCACCGCGCTGGCGGAGGCCCTGGGCGTGCCGGAGGTGGAGGGGTTCGGGACGGCCTCGGGCTACGCCGAGGACCACCTGCTGGCCGCGGCCCGGCAACTCGTAGCCCTAACCGGCCCCGAGGCCCGTGGGCGCCTGGTGAAGGCCCTGGACCTCACCCGCGAGGCCCGCGACCTGGTGCTGCTCGGCCACGCCCCCAAGGCCAAGGAGGCCATGGGCGAGGCCGCCGTGGCCCTGCTCCAGCTGGTGGAAGGGAGGGCGTAATGGGCTACTCTCCGACCGCCCGCGCCTTCTCAGCCCAAGCGCGGATGTCCTCCGACCAGAAATTCGTGAAGGCCTTGCACCGCGGGCACCTCGCACCTCCATCCGGAAGGCTGAAGGTCTGCGAGAAGCCCTGCTCGAAGGTGTGCCCGCACTTGCACAGCAAGCGCAGCACTCGCTCCTTGGTGTTGATTCCAGTCGGTTTCACATCCCTTTCCATGTGTTCCTCCTCGGCCTCATGGTGTCACCACCCCATGAAGCCGCGCCAAGCAGGGGTCTCCAATGGCTGAAAATTCCGCCATCGAGTGGTGCGACCATACGATCAATTTCTGGCACGGCTGTACGAAGGTGAGCCCGGCCTGCGCTCACTGCTACGCGGAAAGCCAGGACGCCCGATTCTACAAGCACCAGCCCATCGAGAACCATGAAGGCATGGTGGTTGGGGAAACGCCTGGGCATTGGGGCCCGCATGCCCCGCGCCTCCTCCGCGTGGATGCCGCCCGCCGGGAGGCCATGCGCTACGAGCGCCGCGCCGCGGCCGAGGGGCGCCGGTTCCGGGTGTTCACCAACTCCATGGCGGATTTTTTTGAGGATCGGCGGGACTTGGACGGCGCCCGCCTCGAGGCCCTGGACGTGATCCGGCAGACGCCCAACCTCGACTGGTTGATCCTCACCAAGCGGCCGGAAATGGTGAACAGGCTGGTCTGGAGAGCCATGGATGACCTCGCGGCCCAAGGCCATGGCGACTCCCCGCTGCTGCATTGGCTGCTTGCCTGGCACAAGGGCAACGCACCCGCCAACGTCTGGCTGGGGACCACCGTGGAGGACCAGGAGCGGGCGGACCAGCGGATCCTGGCCCTGCGCCAGGTGCCCGCCCGGGTCCGGTTCCTGTCTTGTGAGCCGATGCTGGGCCCGGTGGTGATCCCACAAGACACCCTCGATGGCCGGTGCTGCCTGACGCGGCCCGGGGCCATCCACTCGGGGATCGACTGCCCTGATTGCCCAGAGGTGACAGGGAAGCCGCTGCCAAGGATCCACTGGGTGATCTGCGGCGGGGAGTCCGGCCCCCACGCCCGCCCCATGCACCCGGACTGGGCCCGGAGCCTGCGGGACCAGTGCGCCGCGGCGGGGGTGCCCTTCCTCTTCAAGCAGTGGGGGGAGTGGGCACCCTACGTCAACGAGGCCCACTACACCCATGGCGGCGCCGAGCGACATGCCCATGCCTGGATCGAGCGAGACGGCACTGAGGGGGCGTGCTGGATCGTGGACGACGACGGCTCCTGGAGCAACTGGACAGGCGTCCCCACCGAGGACGCTGCCGTCATGGGGCGCCACGGCAAGAAGGCCGCCGGCCGCCTCCTGGACGGCGTGGAGCACCTCGCGTTCCCGGAGGTGGGCTGATGGCTCGTCCTGGCCTGACCCAGCACCCAAAGTTCCGGCGCCTGGCCCGGCTGCTGGAGAGCCCTCCGCTCGCCCTGGGCTGCCTGGAGCTGATGTGGGAGGTCTGCTACCAGAACGGCGAGCCCTACCTGGGCGACGTGGTGGACGTCGAGGCGGCGGCTCAGTGGCCCGGCACGCCCGGGGCACTGTGCCAGGCCCTACTCGATGCGGGCGGCCCTGGCCGCGCCGGATTCATCGAGGAGGCGCCCGACCGTCCCGGATGCTACCGATGCCACGACCTGTACGACCATGCGCCAGCCTACGTAGCCAAGCGCATGGTGCGAGAGGCCGCTCGGGTGGAGCGTGGGCAGACCCTCTCCGAACTCCGGGCCGAGGCCGGGCGGAAGGGTGGGAAGCAAACGGGAAGCAAACGTGAAGCAAACGGACGTTCACTTGCTTCCGAAACCTCGAAAACAGAAGCAAACGGCCAGCAGAATGCCCGCACTCCCGCACCCGCACCCGCACCCGCACCCGCTCCCGCTCCCGCTCCCGCTCCCGCACCCGCTCCCGCACCAACTCCCGCACCCGCTCCCGCACCCGCTCCCATAAAAGACTCTTGCACGGAGCCGGCCGCAGCCGACTCCACGCCGGTGGTGTTCAGGCTCCCGTGTGTGGGCCATGGGGCACCGGAGTGGACCATCACTGAGGGCCGCCTGGCGGAGTGGCGGGCTGCCTTTCCCGGGGTGGACGTGCTGGCGGAGGCTCGCAAGATGCTGCTCTGGCTTCAGGACCCGGCCAACACCCACCGCCGGAAGACCTTCAAGGGCATGGGGCGGTTCGCCATGGGCTGGCTCGAGCGGGCGCAGAACTCGGGGGGCACCAGGGCGAGCCCTCCTCGGGTGTCACCACTCCAGCCCCGCACCTCTCCCGCTCCCTCTTTCCGGAAGCTCCTCCGCGCAGGTGACGCATGACGCTCAGCTCCTTCCACCCCCGCACCCGTGAGCTGCTCGCGGCGGCCGGCCTGGCCCCGGCCGAGCTAGCCGCCCTGGACCACGCGCCGCGCCACGCTGCGCCACCCTTCGGCCGGCAGGGGTTCGGCCTGGTGGGCAAGTCTGGAACCGGAAAGACCTGGGCCCTGGTCCATCTGCTGGCCGGCAAGGTGGAGTCCATCGTCCGATCCCAACCAGACCCCGCCCGGGCCCGATTGATCTGGGTCGATGGTGCATTGGCCCGTGACCGGCGCATCGCCTGGGTGAACTGGCACGACGAGGCGGACCTGCTCATTCGGAACCGATTCGAAAAGGCTTGGACGGAGCAGCGCGTCAGCTGGTGGGAGGAGGTGCCGCTGCTGGTGCTCGATGACCTGGGCCGTGAGCGGGCGGAGGGCCGGAACTGCCCGGCCCGCGCGGTGCTCAACCGGGTGCTGGATTACCGCTACCGGCACCAGAGGGCGCTGCTCTGGACGAGCAACCTGGACACCCAGCCGGCGCTGGAGGCCTTCTACGGCGAGGCCCTCACCAGCCGCCTGCTGGGCACCTGGCCACCCGCCGAAGCCGAGGGCCAGGACATGCGGCTCTTCCCCTTGGACCTCAAGGCCGCCGCAGGGGGTGAGCGGTGAGCCAGGATCTGAACCCGAATCCGAACTGGCGAGCCTGGGAGGCCCTCTCCGACGTGCCGTACTTGATCCGGGCCACGGGCCTGCGCCATGCGGCGCTGGTGGAGACGGACCGTGCGGCCATGGATGCCATCCAGGTGGGGATCCAGGGCACCCTCCTCCGTCTGATCCGTCACGAGCAGGCCCGCCTGGCGGTGGCCGGCATCCGGTCTGAACTGCCCGAAGTGCCCCTGGTGGCGGCCGAGCGGGCCGCCGGCCTCATCACCTGCCTCAGCCAGCACACCGTGCACAACCTCGTCAGCCAGCGGAGGACTCCATGATCCAGATCAGCGTCAGTTCGGACGTCAACCGCCTCACCCGCTGGCTCAGCTCGGCCGAGCGGGACCAACTGCCCTACGCCACAGCCCTGGCGCTGACCCGGAGCGCCCAGGCGGCCCAGGCCCGCGTGAAGGAAGAGATCCCGCGGGCCTTCGACCGTCCCAACCCGCTGACCAAGCGGTCGGTCCGCATCATGATGACCCGCAAGGGCGAGACGGTGGCCAAGGTCTACCTCCAGGACGAGGCCGCCAAGGGCACGCCGCCCGTCCGGTACCTCTTCGCGGAGGTGGAGGGCGGCCAGCGCAACGAGACCCGATTCGAGCGGGCCCTGCGGTTCGCCGGACTGCTCCCGGCCGGCATGGCCGTGGTGCCGGGCAAGGGCGCACCCCTGGACGCCTACGGCAACGTGCGGAACGGCGTGGCCACGGCCGTACTCAGCCAGGTGCAGGCCAATGCCCATTCCGGGGTGAACGAAAACGAGACCAAGGGCTCGAAGAAGCGGGCCGGCGCAAAGCGGGCGCGGTACTTCATGGGGCGGCCCGGTGGTGGGCGTCTCCCACTGGGGATCTACCAGCGCCTGGCGCACGGGGTGAAGCCGATCTACATCGTGGTACAGCAGCGCCCCTCCTACCACCCGCGCCTTCGGTTCTACGAGCTGGTCGAGGCGGTGATCCAAGCGAAGTTCGCCGGGCTCTTCAAGGAGGCGCTGGCCCAGGCGATGCGGACGGCCAAATGAATATAATAATAATCCCAATCCCACGGAGGCCTTATGGCCCTTGTCGTACAACCAGAACTCCGAGAGCAAATGGATCGAGCAATGACGGCATGTGCGAACGCGTTCCGGGATTTCGCGGGACACGTTTCACGCGCCTTGAATTCAAAACAAGGCAAGAAGCTCCTAAAGTTGGTGAATATCTCAACTCCGAAAAGGCTTTCGCGGAAGAAAAGGAAAGCACTAAAAATGGAACTCCGAAGGAGAGCGTAGACCCAATTGGAGGTCCGCGATGACCGAGGCCCGCAGCTACCGGGCCGGCCCGGTGACGATGATCCCCCTGGCCGAGCGCTGGCACTTCCGCTTCCGGCTGGGCGGCGTCCGGACCCAGCGCACCACGCGCGAGCCGCTCCGGAACCGCGCCAAGGCCGAGCAGGTGGCCCTGGATGCCTATGAGACGGCCAAGCGCAGGGCGCGAGGCGAGGAACCGGAGCCGACCCTCCGCCGGGCCGTGGACCTGTGGGTCGCGGCGCATGCGCTCCGCAAGAGCCCCAGCCACATCGAGAACGTGGAGCGGTTCGGGCGCCTGCATCTTGGCGAGCTCGCCGACCTGAAGCTCACCCAGCTCAGCACGGCCCGGGTGGAGGAGCAGCTCAACGCCTTCCTGGCTTGGCACGCGAAGTCCTACGGCAACCAGTGGCTCACCTACCTCCGGATGGTCTGCAAATGGGCGGTCCGCCGCCGGATGATCCGTGCCGTGCCCTTCGACGTGCCTGAGACGCGCCTCAAGCGAAGGCCCAAGCCGCTGCTCCCCACGGCTCGGGTGATGGAGTTCCTGGCCAAGGTGGACCGCCTGACGCTGGGGGATCCATCGCTGGCCCTGGTGGTGCGCCTGCAGCTGGGCATGGGGCTTCGGCCGAGCGAGGCGCGTCTGGCGCGGTGGGAGTGGGTGGACTTCGAGCGGGCCACCTACACGCCGGGCGACACCAAGGGCGGCGAGGCCACACCGCGCCCGCTGCCGCCCTGGCTGGTTGAGCACCTGGTGCCCATTGCCCAGCCGTTGGGGTGGATGGTGGCCACGCGCCGCGGGATTCCAGTCACCCCGTCGCGGCTGGGCTACCTGCTGACCCGTGCCTGTGAGGCCCTGGGCCTGCCACGCCTAACGCCCCACCGCCTGCGCCACACCTACGCCACCTGGCTGGCCGAGTGCGGAACGCCCATCCAGGACATCCAGCACATCCTGGGGCACAAGGACATCAACACGACGATCCGTTATCTAGGTGTTGACTTGTCACGGGTTCAACGTGCGCAGCTCCGCATCGCCGAGCGCACCGGCCTGGCCGGGCGAGGAAGTGGCGAGCAGCCAGGCGCCCAACCGCACGGAGGCTCGAA
>JAJFUG010000121.1 GCA_021372515.1 bacterium | reverse complement strand
CCCTGCGCAACAAGCCACACGAGCTGGAGAAGGACTGGTCGCTGTTCTACAGCGGACCGCAAAGCGAGGAAATCGTCGGCGTGGACTGGCGCGTGTCCAGCCTCTGCCGGACCGACAAATGGAGCATCCGCTCACGGGACGGCCGGATGGAGATAGTGCACAGTCCGCACGCAGAGGATGATCTTGACTGCTACCTGATGTTTTCGGGCTGGCAGTTCAATCCAGAGGAAGACCTCAAGCTGGTCTACAGCGTACGGACCCCGGATGATCCGACTCTCATACGCGACATGTCCTGCGTGCTGAACGGCTCCCTGGAGCACGAGCAGAACCCCGACCACCGGGGCTATACGGTCTGCACCGGCTCGAACTACAACCAGGAGGCCCGGATAGCTCGTCGCCTCTGCAAGGTCATTTCACTGCCCGAGCGGCTCGCCCCCTCCACCGACTACCGGATCGAGGTGTTCCACGCCGGCGGGCTGATCCACCGCACTCTGTACAACCTGAGCCTGGGCCAGGCCCTGGGCACGGTCGATTACATCGACCATGATCCTCTCTGCCGGGTCCCCGGCTACATCGGACTGTTCACTTTTTCCGGGGCGGCGATTTTTTACGACATTGAAATCTACACCCGCCCATCCCGTCTGGACCTGAAAAATCACCGCATGCCTTTCGACATCGAGACCCGGCTGAACACCAAGGTCGGGGACCAAAGAGTTTTCAAGCTGCATCTGGCCTGGGACGACAAGCCCGGCCGCAACCTGCATCGCATCCTTTTCGAGGATGTAACCAGCCGCCGGGCGGCCGAGGACCAATTGACAGCCCAGCGCGACCTGAGCACCCGCCTGGGGGAGGTGACAGAGGTCGGTGACGCGCTCGAACTCTGCCTGGAGGCTGCGCTGAGGGTTTCGGGGACCGATTGCGGCGGGGTGTACCTGGTCAACGCGGAGAAAGGGCTGGACCTGGTCTGCAGCCGCGGGCTTTCCGAGGATTTTCTGAGCCTTGTCGGCCGCCTGGGGCCGGAATCGTTCCAGGCGGGCCTTATCATGCAGGGCCGGCCGGTTTACATCCATTACCGTGAAATGCTGCGCCAGACCGGCCGGAGCGAATATTCTCCGGATAACAGCCTGCGGGCGCTCTGCTCGCTCCCGGTGCTGCACGAGGGGGCGCTCATTGCCTGCATCAATGTCGCCTCCCGTCAGCGGGACGAGTTCACCCCGGTGGTCAGGAGCGCCCTGGAAGCGGTGGCGGTCCAGATCGGCGGGGTGATCGCCAGGATCCGGGCCGAACAGGCCCTGCGCGAAAGCGAAGCCCGCTTCCGGGCCGTGGTGGAGGACCAGACCGAGCTGATCGGCCGGTTCCTGCCGGATGGGACGCTCACTTTCCTGAACGAGGCCACCACCCGTTATTACGGGATTGAAGCCGAGAAAATGCTCGGTCATAACATGTTCCATTTCATCACGGAGGAGGACCGCGACAGAGTGCAGCAAAACCTGCTGGCCCTTACTCCGGATAACCCCGTGCTGAACATCGAGAACCGCTCTGTCCTGTCCAACGGTTGTGTGCGCTGGCAGCAGTGGACCAACCGGGCGATTTTCAACCGCGAGGGCCGTCTGGTCGAGTTCCAGGCCGTGGGACGGGATATCACCGAGCTGCGGCAGATGGAACAGGAGAGGATCAAGTCCGAAAAGCTGTTTTCCCTGGGTGTGCTGGCCGGCGGGATCGCCCACGATTTCAACAACCTGCTGGGCGCGGTGATGATCAACATCTCCATGGCGCGCCGCTCCCTGGCCGGCAACGGCGAGGTGCTCGACCTGATCCACGACATCGAGGAGGCGGCCCTGCGCGCCAGAGACCTGACCCAGCAGCTGCTCACTTTCTCCAAGGGCGGGGCGCCGATCCGCAAACCCACCTGTGTCAACGACCTGATCCGCAACACGACACGTTTCGCGCTGCGCGGCTCGAACGTGCGCTCCGAGCTGGATTTTGACCCGGAGCCGTGGGACGCCGACATAGACAGCGGGCAGATCAGCCAGGTGCTGCACAACCTGGTGCTCAATGCCATCCAGGCCATGCCGGCCGGCGGCGTGGTGCGTGTCATGACCCGCAACGTGACCCTGGCAAAGGGGGAGGTGGCCTCGCTGGCGGCGGGAAGGTACATCCGCGTGAGCGTGAGAGATCACGGCCGCGGTATCACGCCCGAGACAATGCCCCATATCTTCGACCCCTATTTCACGAGCAAGGCCCACGGCAGCGGGCTGGGGCTGGCCACCAGCTACTCGATCATCAAGCGTCACAACGGCCACATCTCGGTCGTGAGCGAGTCTGGCCGGGGCGCGGAGTTCATTTTCTACCTGCCTGCAGCCGACCTGCACCCGGCGCTCCAGTCACGGGGCGGCAGGAAAGGCAGGGGCACAAAGCCGGTCACCGGCTCGATCCTGGTGATGGACGACGAGCCGTTGTACCGTGACAGCCTGGCCCGCGCCCTGACCAACAGCGGGCACCGCGTGCGCACCGCGGGCAGCGGCCTGGAGGCGCTTGAGATGTACGAGCTGGAGTTCAAGGCCGGCCGGCGGTTCGACCTGGTCATCATGGACCTGACCATCCCGGGCGGGATGGGGGGCAAGGAGACCCTTTCCCGCATCCGCCGTCTCGACCCGGAGGTGCGGGCCGTGGTCTCCAGCGGCTACTCCAACGATCAGGTCCTGGCCGATTTCCGCCATTACGGATTCAGCGGGATCATCCCCAAACCCTACCGGGTCGAGGAACTGCTGGAGGTGGTCTCGACAGTCATGCGAAAGAGAAGGCCCGGAGGCAGCGGCAGCGCCAAGGGTTGCAAAGACTGATTCCCACCCCAAAACGAGAATGAAATGAACCGTCTCCTCCTGCTTCCGCTGCTTTGCCTGCTCGCCGTGGCGCAGACAGGCCATGCCGCCACGGCCGCGGTCGACAGCCCGGTCAAGGTGATAATCGACACCGACATCGCCGAGGATATCGACGACATTCTGGTGACCGCGTTCGCCGTGGCCTCGCCGCGTTTCGATGTGCTGGCCGTGACCACGGTGGACGGTAACACCGCGGCGAGAAGCAGGGTGGCGCGACGGGTGACCCAGGCGTTCGGACAGCCCGGGATCCCGGTGGCCGAGGGCTATGCCCGCGCTCTGCCCTGGCCCGACACCCTGTACACGGGGTTCTCCGGCGGGGTGCGCTACGGCGAGGTGGCCCCGGACGAGGCCGGTCTTCCCGCTCCCAGCCCGCTCAAGGCGGACGCTCTGATTGCGCAGATCGCCGAGCGCTGGCCGGGCGAGGTGACTCTGGTCACTATCGGCTCGATGACCAACGTGGGACGGCTTCTGCTCAACTATCCCGAGGCGGCCCGCAAGCTGAAACAGGTGGTGACCAACGGCGGGTATTTCCCGCCCGGGGCCGAACAGGCGATCGGCTGGAACCTGCGCTATGATCCACTTGCCCCGCTTCTGCTGGAGCGCTCGGGCCTGCGCTGGGTGCTGCTGTCCGAGAGCACCAGCGGCCCGGCCAGCCCGCGGGCAGAGGACGTGGAGCGCCTGCGCGCGGCCGGGTTGCCCGCCACGGAGCTTCTGTGCAATGCTATCGATTACTGGCACCGGAACAAGAAAGACTCAACTCCGCTGCCCCACGTGTCGGACCTGAACGTGTTCGCCTACCTCATGGGCCTGGTCCCGGTCGAGCGCGGCAGCCTTTTCCTTGAGCTCGGCCCGGCCGGCGGCCTGCCCGGTTTCCGGGTCCAGGCGGACCCGGCGGGCGCGATCCTGTTCGGCAACAGCCTGGAACCAGGGGTGGGCGCACGGCTCCGTTCGATTTTAATTGAAACACTGACAGACAGGCGCTAAAAAACTTGACATAATATATTAAACAGCCGACATTCGTGCCGGCTGTTTTTTTATCTGTTTTGTCGTCGTCCACATTTCAGAGAGGCTGCTCATGAAAACGTTCGTGTCCGTAACTCTGGCTCTGCTCCTGCTCGCCGGCTCGCTGAAGGCTCAGGAGCCGAAACTTTCCCTGCTTCTGGATGCCGCCCCGACCTTCATCACAGGGCCGGAAAACACGAAGAGAATAATGGCCACCGGAGTCGGTGTTACGACTGAGCTTTATTACCGTCTTAACGAACGTTGGAGCCTGGTCCCGCTGTCGCTCGGTTACATCCGGATGAAATTCGACAAGGGCGCCTATGGCGGACTTGATAGCGGGAATTACTCGCTGGATGACGTCTCGCTGAGCCTGCTGGTCATCGCCCCGGCCATCCAGTTCAACACCTCGACTCAGAGCCGGCTGGTCGGCACTTTCCAACTGGGGGCCGGTCTGGGCCGCTCCAAGATGCACGTCAAGCTCTGGAGCGCTGGCTACTGGCCCGAACTGGACAGCAACTCGAACGATTTGCTGGTCTTTCTGAGCGCAGGGGTCGAGGGTCGGATGAACCGTCACCTGGCCCTGACCGCCCGGGTCCGCTACTGGTTGCTGATGGACAGCCAACTCGGCGACGAGAACAGCACCCAGGCCCTGGAGCCGCGCCTGGGGCTGAGGTTTCTTTACTGAAAGCCGATGGTCTGTTGTGGCGGAAATTCAGCCGGAAACTGAAAGGGGCACGCATCGCGTGCCCCTTGTTTGTCTCCGAGCAAATCGCCGTGGGTGTTGCGGTTCAGGCCTTTTCCAGCCGTTCCAGATAGGCCTTGTTTTCGCGCTCCCAGCGGCGGGACAGCACATATCCCCCGGCCCGGTACTTGAGGCGCCAGGTGCGTCCCCGTGTCCAGGCCCCGAGCAGGCCCCGCAGGCCGTAAAAACGCTGCATCTGCCGGATTATTGAAAGCTGCATTTCGCGGGCGGAACAACCAAACGGCCGCGCCACCACGTGCATACCGTCGTAATAGGCCCAGTCGCGGTGCAGAAGGCGCTCCGCGTACTGCTCGTAGGAGCGCGTGCCCGGGAACGGAGTCAGCGACATGATCTGGATCGTGTCCAGGTCGATCTGCCGGGCATAGTCCACAATCCGGCGCGCCGTGTCCAGACTGTCCTCCAGCCCGACCACGAACATGCCGTGGATTCCGATGTCGTGGGCGTGGAGCCTCTCGACACAGCGCGCCACACCCTCCAGGTCGTGCGCCTTGCCGTAGGCTTTCAGCGTACCGTCGTCCACCGATTCGATGCCCACGTACATCATACGGCAGCGCGTGGCCTGCATCAGGTCCAGCAGCTCATTGTCCCGGGCCGCTCCCACGCACATCTCGCCCGCCCAACGCAGTGGCACGGCCTCGCATTCCAGCATCCGGCGGAGCAGGGTCTTGGTGTGCTGCGGGCTGGCGCAGAAATTGTCGTCCCCGAAGCAGATACTGTGCTGCACGATAGGACGCAACTCGGCGATGACCTGTTCGATGTCCTTGAAACGGTAGCGCCGACCGAATGTGGTGGTCACGCTGCAGAAAGTGCAATCGTGCGGGCAGCCGCGGGAGGTGGCTATTATCGGCGGAATGTGGCCGGGATCGATCTGCGGCGAAAGGCTGAAATCGGGTGAGGGCAGAGCGGCGAAATCCACCGGCGCGGCCGGGCCGCCGTAATGGACCCCGCCGCCGGGTTTCTTGAAAGCCAGTCCTGGGATCGATTCCAGGGAATCCCCGTTGGAGAGGGCCTCGACCAGGGCCGGGAAACTGTCATCCCCCTCGCCTATGGCCACGTAATCGCAGTGCTCGAGGGCTTCTTCCGGCATGAACGAGACATGCGTCCCACCCATGACCACCAGTTTGCCGCGCTCTCTCAGCTCATCCGCCAGACGGTAGGCCTCGTTTATGGTGCTGGAGAGCGAGCCGATCCCCACCAGGTCGTAATCCAGAAGCTGCTCGACCCCGACAGGAGACATGGCCTGGTACCAGAGCGCGCACTCGTACCCTCGTTGCTTCAGGATGGCGCCGAGCGTCGCTATCCCGACCCGCGGAATGTAGGTCCGGCTGTAGACATGTGTCGCGGTGGAGGCGGCCTCCACCAGTGCAATTTTCAGGCGGCCGATAATGGCCTCTTTTTGGCATTGAACTCCGTCATAGGGACGAGTTCAGCAGTGGGGGGATAGGATCGCCGATCGAGCATGAATTAACCAATCGAACACTTACTATATACTCAATCGTTTAGGTTCTGTCGATAAAATTTTTTGTCGTTTTGCCGATCCTGCCACAATGAACGGAGACAGATCAAAACTGATTACTGCACAAAATGAAGGGAAAAAAGCAGGACCACGGCGTCACCCGTGATCCTGCTTCGATGTCACCGGTTCCCGGTGCTTTCAGATCTGACAATCTTTTCGTGCAACCACGGCAAACTCGCCGCCATCTGGATCCAGATGCCCACCGGCCACGTCGGAGTAGAAGCTCTCGATCCTGAACCCGTTCAGCGTGAACTCCCGGGCGATCGAGTCCGGGCTGAAATACTGAAGCCAGTTGTACACTGTCCGCGTATGCGCCGCTTCGACGATGGTATATTTGTCGAGCACCACTTTTTCAGTCTCATACCTGAAGACATTCAGAAATCCGTAATAATCGTTCTGCGCCCAGAAGCCGTTCATGAGGTTCTTCTCGAAGGCCGAGGTTTCTTTCCGCAGGTCGAAGGCTTTCAGGGAATAGGCATCCAGCAGAACCGCTCCATCCGGACGCAGGAACCGGCTGAACCGGGTCAGCATGCGTTGCCTCTGGGCCGGACTCAAGGCGCAGAAATCACACATGATCATCAGGATGAGATCGAACCGCTCATCCGTGTCGTAATCCAGGTAGCTGGCATTGACGTAATTCACTTTCAAGCCGGATTCCGACGCAGTTTCACGGGAGTACCGCAGCGAGTTTTCCGAAAAATCTATCCCCGTTATCTCAGCCTTCACAGCAGCCAACCGTGATACGTACAAACCGGGCCCGCAGCCGAAATCGGCGACTTTCACGCCCGGCCCGAGATGGAACCGGTCCGTGATCCAGGCCGCCGAACGGTCGATGAAGGCCGTTCGGCGGGAGGCTGCATTTATATCCGGGTCCAGATGAAAGGAAAGCATATGTTTCGATATATGTTCATCCGTCCAGAGTTCGCGTGCGGTATAGAATTCGAACGGTTCCGGGCGCTTGTTTATCTGCCCGAGGATTTCGAACAGGCGCTTTTCGTCTTGATAATCGTCACTGTACATGGTTTTCCCAGAAATCAGGCTGAAGGCTTGCACGGCCCGCGACCGGCTTCACTCCACCGAGAACTCGCTCCGCTTTATCCGCAGCACCTGGCCGCGCTGCGCCTCGGTCACGTAGAGCCACTCCCCCCGCACCTGCACGTTGGTCACATCCGTGCCCAGGCCGGTGACACAGCCCAGCAGCCTGCCCTCCCGGGTGATGTAGTACACCTTCGACATGCCGTAGTGCGCCACGTAAATGTTACCGTGCTCGTCCAACTCGACCCCGTCCGGCCCGGCTCCTCCGGTCAGGCTGAAAATATCGCTCACCGGCCCGGCCTTGTGCCCGTCGTCCGTGAGCGGGCAGCGGATGACCTTGTGCCCCACGGTCAGGGCCACGAACAGCTCGGTGCGTTCGGGGTTCACGGTCAGGCCGTTGGGATAGGGCAGGCTGTCCAGAAGGTGGTAGAGCTTCTTCTGCGACTGGCTGTAGCAGAACACGTCGCCGCCCACCGACTCGTCCTTGCGGTTAGGATTCGTGAAATAGATGTCGCCGTTGGGGGCCAGAGCGATGTCGTTGGGGCGGTGGAGCGAATCTCCGAACGCCTCCACCACCGGAGTGACTTTTTTCGTTTTAAGGTCCACGGCGATGATCCGCCGCCGGGCGTCATCGCAGCACAACAGGCGGCCGTCCGGCGAGAACGCCATGCCGTTGGCCTCGCTCGCCCCCAGGTCCGTCCAGACCTCGGCCGTGCCGTCCGGCCGGATCACCCCGATGTCCCCAACCCGCTTGTAGTCCACCACGTACAGGTTGCCCTGGCTGTCGAACGCCGGGCCCTCCGGGAACTTGAACCCTCCGGCCAGCACCTCGAACTTGCCCACCCGGCAGGAATCCTGGGCCGGGAGCAGGGAAGCGGAAAGAAGCAGAGCGCAGAGGGCTGCTAAAAGGTAGAAGGGTCTTTTCATCCTGGCTGCTCCGGGTCGAGTGTGGCTGGACTGGTGTGCTCCTCTGGGGTTCGTTCCCTACGAATATAAGCCCCCCGGCCCGGGGCATCAACCGGAACGGCGGCTGCGCGGATGAAAAACTCCGGGCGCGGCTGATGAAAAAGCCGCGCCCGGAGGGACCAACCTTTAACGTTTGAAGATAATGTACCTCAACGCCCGTGGACCGGCTCCGCTGATGTGTAGTCGATGTCGCCGGCAGCGGCGTTGATGCGGGCCAGCTCCGCCTCGCTCACCCGGCCGCTGGTCACGACCTCGATCGAGCGCAGGCCGGAGTCCCAGTAAAAAGCCACGAACAGGTTTTCGCCCCGGCCGTCCCGGCGCCGCGCCTGCAGCAGGATCGAGTAGAGGCCGCTTTCGCTGAACCCGGGCTGGCTTCCCATGCCGTAAGCTAAGTAGCGCTCGGAGTTTTTCTTCTCCGCGGGATGCTCGGCGGAGTAAATGCGGCACTGGTCCTCGACCCGGCCGGTTCCAAGCTCGATTTTCTGGAGCAGGGCCGAGACCCCGGCCCCGCGGTCGCAGCGGTACTCGAGCAGCAGCACCGGGGCGAGCTGAGGCTGAAGCCGGATCACCCGCGTGTCCCGGAGCGCCAGTCGCACGCGGAAAGGATTGAGCTGACCGGCTGCGGCGGGGTTGTCGACGGCCAGGCCGGTGTTGTGCTCCGCGGCACTGAGGGCGGGAGCGGTCAGGCAAAGTGTCAGGAATAGGATCAGGCTGTGGCGAAGCATGTTGCACCTCCTCGAATTAAGTTACAAACTTAAGAGAGAGCAAATAAAATGGACGGTTCAGATACCTCCTTTCGCCGTCGGCGGGGATGCGCGTTTATGGTTCGGTTTCCGGCCGGGCGCCGTGGCTTGCCCGGGCGCCTGCGCCGGGTCTTCCGCTCGCCGGGGACCTGTCCCGTCATTGTGCGGGCGGCATCGACAGGGTCCCCGACAGTTGTCTCCATCGCTGAGGGAAAAAGCGCCGTACGGATTTTCATTCAACCCAAAGGTAACGCTCGCATTTTTGTCCCCGGCGAGCCGGGTGATAGTCGTTAATTTGCGTTTTGACAATATGTTCTATTATTCCTGGCGCTTTTCTCAAATCCGGAAAAACACCCGCTGTCACACGGAGGGAGGCTTTGGAGGCGGGTCGCATGTCCTGCGGGGCAGGGAGGCGCAGTGAGTCGCAACGGAGGGGCTATCCGCCTGGGGGACAGCAAGATGATTCTACTTGACAACAGGGGTTAACTGATTAAATTGTATCATTCTAAGGCCGGAAACTGTTATAATGACCTGCTTAGTCCCTCACGATTTCTCGATCCTTCGGGTAACCTGGACAATTATAGGGTAGTGGCGCGCTTTTCAAGCGGACACGGGGGAGGGTTTGTACCGTTTATTCCTTCACGACCTGAAACTAATTTTTCCAAAAACGTTTAACAAATGCGATTCAGTCTTCCGCAACTGCCTGGTTTGAATGCATAAGCTGGGTATCTGATGCCAATAAGGGAACAGGAGCATTCAAGATGAGCAAGAAAATGGTAACCATCGACGGGAACACCGGGGTGGCCAATGTAGCCCACGCCACCAACGAGGTGATCGCCATCTACCCGATCACCCCCAGCTCGGTGATGGGTGAGATCGCCGACGCCAAGAGCGCCGCCGGCGAGAAGAACATCTGGGGCACCGTGCCCTCTGTCAGCGAGATGCAGTCCGAGGGTGGCGCCTCCGGCGCGGTCCACGGCGCCCTGAGCACCGGCAGCCTGACCACCACGTTCACGGCCAGCCAGGGCCTTCTGCTGATGATCCCCAACATGTTCAAGATCGCGGGTGAGCTGACCCCGACGGTCTTCCACGTGTCGGCCCGCGCCGTGGCCTGCCAGGCGCTGTCGATCTTCGGCGACCACAGCGATGTTATGGCCACCCGCTCCACCGGTTTCGGCCTGCTCTGCTCGAACAACGTGCAGGAGGCCCAGGATTTCGCGTTGATCGCCCAGGCTGCGGCCTTGCGCTCGCGCATCCCGTATGTGCATTTCTTCGACGGGTTCCGGACCTCGCACGAGGTGCAGAAAATAGTCGAGCTGTCCAAGGACGAGATGGCCCAGGTGATGGATGACGATCTGATCGCCGCCCACCGCGCCCGCTCCCTCTCTCCCGACCGCCCGACCCTCAAGGGCAGCTCGCAGAACCCGGACGTGTTCTTCCAGGGCCGCGAGACGGTCAACAAGTATTACGCCGCCGCCCCGGCGATCATGCAGGGCGAGATGGACAAATTCGCCAAGGTCACCGGCCGCGCCTACAAGCTGTTCGACTATGTCGGACACCCGCAGGCCGAGAATATCGTGGTGATCATGGGCTCGGGCGCCGAGGCCATGCACGAGGTGGTGGAGCACCAGGCCGCCAAGGGCGAAAAGGTCGGGCTGATCAAAGTCCGCCTCTACCGTCCGTTCTGCATGAAAAGCCTGGCCGCCGCCCTTCCCGCCACGGTCAAGAAAATCGCCGTGCTCGACCGCACCAAGGAGCCGGGTTCCCAGGGCGAGCCGCTCTACGGTGATATCCGCACCGCGGTGGGCGAGATGATGAGCGAGGGTCTGGTCAAGTTCCAGCATTACCCGGTGATCGTGGGCGGCCGCTACGGCCTCGGCTCGGCCGAGTTCAACGCCGCCATGGCCAAGGGCGTGCTGGACAACCTGACCCAGGCCAAGCCGAAGAACCATTTCACGATCGGAATCGTGGACGATGTGGCCGGCTCCAGCCTGGACTACGACCGCTCTTTCAGCGTCGACAACCAGGGCGTCTACCGGGCCATGTTCTACGGATTGGGCTCGGACGGTACGGTGAGCGCCAACAAGAACTCGATCATGATTATCGGCAACAACACCGATAACTACGCCCAGGGCTATTTCGTATACGATTCGAAAAAGGCCGGCGCGGTGACTGTAAGCCACCTGCGTTTCGGCCCCGATCCCATTCGCAGCACCTACCTGCTGGAGAAGGCCAATTTCGTGGCCTGCCACAACTTCTCGTTCCTCGAAAAATACGACATGCTTTCCAACGTCATCCAGGGCGGCTATTTCCTGCTCAACAGCGCGTACGACAAGGATGAAGTCTGGGACAAGATACCGTTCGAGGTGCAGAAGCAGATCATCGACAAGCAGATCAAGTTCTACGTGATCGACGGGATCAGGCTGGCCACCGAGCTGGGCCTGGGCGGCCGCATCAACACGATCATGCAGGTTGCTTTCTTCGGCATCAGCAAGATCCTGCCGGTGGAAAAAGCGGTCGAGCAGATCAAGAAGTACATCCTGAAGAGCTATGGCAAAAAGGGCGAGCGCGTGGTCAACATGAACAACGCCGCGGTGGATGCCGGCCTGAACAACCTGTTCGAGGTGAAAATTCCGGCCAAGCCCAACAGTTCGATCCACATGCACCCGGCCGTGCCGGCCAGCGCCCCGGAGTTCGTGCAGAACGTGACCGCGCGGATCATCGAGGGCAAGGGCGAGCAGCTCCCGGTGAGCGCCATGCCGGATGACGGGACGTTCATGACCGGCACCACGCAGTTCGAGAAACGCAACATCGCCGTGGACATCCCGGTCTGGGCGCCCGAGGTCTGTATCCAGTGCGGCCAGTGCTCGTTCGTCTGCCCGCATGCCAGCATCCGGATCAAGGCCTACGATCCCAAGCAGCTCGATAAGGCCCCTGCCGCTTTCAAGAGCGCCGAGGCCAAGACCAAGAATTTCGCCGGTATGAAGTTCACCGTGCAGGTGGCCCCCGAGGACTGCACCGGCTGCGGCCTGTGCGTGGAGGCCTGCCCGGGCCGCGAGAAGAACGCCGCCGGAGAGCAGACCGGCCGCCGCGCAATCAACATGGAGCCGCAGGTCCCGTTGCGCGAGCAGGAAGTCAAGAATTGGGAGTTCTTCCTCGGCCTGCCCAACACCGACCCGGCGCTCTACAGCCTCGGCTCAGTCAAGGGCAGCCAGTTCTCGCAGCCGCTGTTCGAATTTTCGGGCGCCTGCGCCGGTTGCGGCGAGACCCCGTACGTGAAGCTGCTCACCCAGCTCTTCGGTGACCGTCTGCTGGTTGGCAACGCCACCGGCTGCTCTTCGATCTACGGCGGCAACCTGCCCACCACCCCGTACACCAAGCGGGCGGATGGGCGCGGTCCGGCCTGGTCCAACTCGCTGTTCGAGGACAACGCCGAGTTCGCTTTCGGCATGCGCCTGACCGCCGACAAGCAGGCCGAGTTCGCCCGTGAGCTGCTGGCCAAGCTGAGCGACCAGGGCTTCGACAAGGCGCTGGCCGAGAGCATCCTGAACGCCGACCAGAGCGAGCAGAAAGGCGTCGAGGAGCAGCGTGAGCGTGTGGCAGCGTTGAAGAAGGCCCTGGCCGGCAACGCCTCGACCGAGGCCAAGCGCCTGTTGCCCGTGGCCGACTACCTGGTAAAGAAATCGGTCTGGGCCCTGGGCGGCGACGGCTGGGCGTATGACATCGGCTACGGCGGCCTGGATCACGTGATCGCCTCCGGCCGCAACATCAACGTCCTGGTCCTGGACACCGAGGTCTATTCGAACACCGGCGGCCAGATGTCCAAGTCTACACCCATCGGAGCGGTGGCCAAGTTCGCCGCCGCGGGCAAGCCCCTGGGCAAGAAAGACCTGGGCATGATGGCCATGAGCTACGGCAATGTCTACGTGGCCGCCATCGCGTTCGGCGCCAACATGGCCCAGACAGTCAAGGCCTTCATGGAGGCCGAGAGCTATGACGGTCCGTCGATCATCGTCGCCTACTCGCACTGCATCGCCCACGGCATCACGATGTCGAAGGGTATGGACGAGTCGAAGAACGCAGTGGCCAGCGGCCACTGGATCCTCTACCGCTACGACCCGCGTCTGGCGGCCCAGGGCAAGAACCCCCTGCAGATCGACAGCAAGGAGCCGACGATCAGCGTGGAGGAGTACGCCAAGAACGAGAACCGCTACCGCTCGCTGCTGACCGAGCAGCCCGCGCGGGCGGCGAGCCTGCTGGCCCTGGCCGACAAGCTGGCCAAGGGCCGTTACCGTCACTACAAGCAGCTCGCCGGGCTGGACTGGTCCGAGCCGGCCGCCGGGGAGGCCAAAGCTGCCGAATGAGCCACTTCCATCGCTCAAGTTTTACGGCGGCTTGACACCCTGAACGGGTGAACGCAAGGCCGGGGATTCCAGCGTATAAGGCGTCCCCGGCCTTTTTACTTGTCCCGGCCCTGTGAATGCAGGCTTAGGGAAGGATTGTAGCGAACGCAGGGGGCAACCTCGATCAACGGGGAGCCAAGTCCAGACATCAGGGGGTGAGAAATGCCGATTTGTCAGCGCGAAGCCGAGGGGGGCCTATGGATGAGACCCGTCTGTTCACCCGCCTCATCCGCTTCGAGACCCAGTGCAGCGAGCAGCTCCTGGAGGCGATGAACGGCCTGCCGGAGGGTGAGCAGCACACATTCAAGCTGTTCGGTCACATATTGGAAAGCCAGCTCATCTGGCTGGCGCGCCTGGCCGGGGACAGCGAGGTGCGCGAGAAATGGTGGCCCAGCGTGGACCGCGCCGGCTGCCGCGACCTGCAAGACCGCGCCGCCGGGGCCTGGGAGGGGTTCCTGGAGAGCCTGGCGCCGGAGCGCCTGGGCCAGAGCGTGAACTACCGCTCGCTCAACGGCCTGACCGCCAGCGTGGTGGTGCGCGACATTCTGGTGCAGCTTATCGTGAGTTCCGCCCACCACCGGGGGCAGATCACCCTGGAGATGAGAAAGCATGGCCTGAACGCGCCGTTGCCCAACTACCTTTCCTTTGCGCGTGTAGGCCTGGAGTGAGGGCTTAGGGGCGAGATGCAGGAAAACAGGAAAGGGGGACAGACCCATCCGGGTCGTCCTCCTCGATTTGAACGGACGATTCTGCGACTGAAATGCGAAAGAATGATATAGGGGAGGGTTTTAAACCCTCCCCTGCGTTTTACCAAACGGATGATTTCCGGTCCAAGCCCCGCCTCACTTACCCGCGGCCGCTTTTTTCTGCGTGCCCACAGTGACCACCTCGATCCCACTCTGCCTCGCCGTGTCCATCACCTCGATCACCTTGCCGTGGATCACCTCGCGGTCGGCCTTGATGGTCAGCCGCGAGGGATGGCCCTCGGCCAGGCCGGCCTTGAGCAGAGCGGGCAGGTCCTCCAGCTTGATCAGCCGGTCGCCGAAATACAGGTCGCCCTCGGCGCTCACATAGACTGTCATGATGTCCTTGGGAAGCTGCTTGAGCGGCTCGGCGCTGGCCTCGGGCAGATCGAGCTTGATCGCCGGCTGGTCCATGAAAGAAGCGGTCACGGCGAAGAAAATGAGCAGCAGGAACACCAGGTCCATCAGTGGCACGCTGTTCACACCGGCCTTGCGGCGTTTTTTCTCGGTGAAACGCATTATTCGGCCGCCTGTTTGAGGGTGGCGGCGCTGTGGGGCTTGTGCTGACGGAAGCTGAGGAGCTTGTTCATCAGCGCGCTGGCCCAGTATTCAAGCTCCAGCACGTAGCTGTCCACCCGGTTGGAATAGTAGTTGTAGCCCACGATGGCCGGGATGGCGATCATAAGCCCCGCCGCGGTGGTGATCAGCGCCACCTGGATACCGCTGGCCAGGGCCGTGGCCTGTCCGATGCCGAACTGGGCGATATTCCGGAAGAGCTGGATCATGCCCAGCACCGTGCCCAGGATACCCAGCAGGGGGGCGATGGCGGCGATGGTCTCGAGCACCGTCAGGCCGCGCTCCAGCTTGTGCATTTGCTGGCGGCCGCTGTCGGCGATGCCCTCCTTGATCTCCTCCTTGGGCAGGTCTTTCATCTCCAGAGCGGTGAGCACGAGCTGCGAGAACGGCCCGGGGTTCTTCTCACAGATCGAGTAGGCCAGGCCCAGGTCCTCGGGGCCCTTGATGTTCTCGATCACGTTGATGATCTCGGGCCGGATTATCTTCGTCCGCCGAAGATTGAAAGTCCGTTCCAGGATTATCGCCAGCGCCACTATCGAACAGACCGCCAGCGGGTACATCAGTATGCCGCCCTGCTTGAACAGTTCCAGCATCTTGTCTCCCGATTCTGCTTCCGTCCCGAGGAATCAAACGGTGTGGTCAGTGAATGTTTTCATTGTAATAAAAGCCGACCCGCAGCTCCAGGTATTCCTCAGGGAAATCGCTGGGCAACGGCAGGAACGGCAGGGATGATTCAATGGCTTTGACACTCGTGTTCTTGAGCGACTCGTGGCCCGAGTAGCCGATCAGCTCGAAATCCTTGATCGTACCGTCGGGCATGATCTTGAAGCGCAGGAAAGTTCGCCCGCGGGCCAGACCCATGTAGAACGCCGGGGGTGGGTAGATATTGCTCTCGATCTTCTTTTTCAGCTCTTTCAGGTAGGGCGCCCAGTTCCAGTTGTAGGTGCTCAAGGAGAACCCGGCCCCGTACTGCGCCCGGCTTTCGCGGTTGTCGTAACGGGGCGCCTCGGGCTCGGAGGGGCCGCCGCTGGGCCCGGAGGGCGAGCTGGGCGGCAGGAACTGCTGCTCTTTCCTGGGGGGCGTGAGTTTGCTCAACGCCTCCAGCTCGCGCATGGCGTCGTACTGCTTCGAGTCGCCACCCTCCACCGGCTGGGGCTGGTTGTCCTGCCGAGTGTGCTGCTGCTCCGGCTGGGGCGGCTGCGGTTGCGGTGGTTGCTGCTGCTGTGGCGCCTGCTGTTGCGGTTGCGGTTGACCTGGAGGCTGGGTCTGCGGGTTGGACATGTTGGGGACTTCGGTCTGGCCCTCCTGATATGGCTGCCCGAGGGCCAGCTTGTCCGGGGCGGACTGGTTGGCTGCGGCCAGGTTCTTGTCCGAGAAATAGGGCGAGACCTGCTTGACCGGGCTTTCCTTGGCTTCCTCGGGGGTGTCCACGAACACAAACGTGACATCCCGCTGCTGCTCCTCCTCGGCTTTGGCCTGTTCGGCCATCGCCTCGTCCAGCGCCTTGATCGCGTGGCCGAGGGTGAGCAGCAGCAGAAGGTGCAGCAGTATCGAGAGGATAAGGGTCTTGGTCAGGCTAATCTCATCCGAGACCGCCGATCCCCTGGGATGTCCGAAACTGTATGTGCTCATCGCTCCGACCGCTGATTACTGGATAATTCCTGATAATTTTACACTGCCGAGCAACTTCCTGTTCTGCTCCGGTGGGTCTGCACACCGGAATGCGGGACAAGGGGACTCCCGGCCGGAGGAGAGACCCGTCTTGCGGCGCGCGACCCGCTCGCGCCAAACTTGTATGAGGAAAAAACTTACTATTGCATCAGCGGCAAGTCAAGGAACGTGGAGAAAGGCAAGCCCTTGCCTGGAAAGTTTTTCCCGCCGTCAACCCCAGCCTCCCCGGACCGGAACCAGAAAACACTTGACTTGCGCCCCCGGCACCCGGCATCATTCAAATACCACGAATAGACACCAAACGTTCCACAGGAGTTACAACTTTGTCCAAACAAGTTTTTCTTCTCGACGCCTACGCCATGCTGTACCGGGCGCATTTCGCCTTCATCCGCAACCCGCTGCGCAACTCGCGCGGCGAGGACACCAGCGCTCTGTTCGGCCTTCTGCTCCAGCTTGGACGCCTGCTCGAAAAATGCGCGCCCGAATACCTGGCTTTCGTGTTCGACAGCGGCAAGCCTACTTTCCGCCACCAGATGTACAGCCAATATAAGGCCACGCGCGAAAAAATGCCCGAGGACATGCGCAGCCAGATTGCGCCTGCGCGCGAGCTGATCGAGCGCGGCCTGCGTATCCCGATCTGCGAGCTGGAGGGGTTCGAGGCGGATGACGTGATCGGCACACTGGCCCGCCGGATCGCCGCGGCCGGGATGGAGGCGGTGATAGTCTCGGGGGATAAGGATTTCTACCAGCTCATCGGCCCGGGGGTGAAACTCTACAACCCACACGGCCAGGGCGAGGATGCCGAGTGGGTCGACACCTCCAACGCCCACGAGCGTCTGGGGGTGACTGCCGGTCAGACCGTGGACCTGCTCGCCCTGATGGGCGACAGCTCGGACAACGTGCCCGGGGTGCGCGGGATCGGCAAGGTGACCGCGGTAAAGCTCCTGCAGGAGTTCGGCTCGCTGGACAGCCTTTACGAACGCCTGGACCAGGTGAAGCCCGAGGGCGTGCGCAACAAGCTGACAGAGGGCCGCGACCAGGCCCTTCTTTCCCGCGAGCTGGTCACGATCCGCACCGACCTGGTGCTGCCGGTGACGATTGAGTCCCTGCAGCGGCAGGAGCCGGATGCCGCGGTGCTGGATGAGCTGTTCCGCCGTCACGAGATATTCAAGCTGCGCGAGCGCTTCGGCCTGGGGTTCAACGCCCAGGCCGGGCCACAGGCCGCCCCCGCGGAGTCAGCCGCCGCAGCCCCGGCGCACGACTACCGTCTGGTGGTTTCGCTCGATGCGCTGGACGACCTGATCACGGCGATCCGGGCCAAGGGCGTGTTCGCCGTGGACACCGAGACCACGAGCCTCGACCCGCTCTGCGCCGATCTGGTGGGAGTCTCCCTGGCCTGGGAGCTGGGCGTGGCCTATTATATCCCCGTGGCCCACGCCGAGGGCCCCAACCTTGACCGCGGCTCCGTTCTGGCGCGGCTGAAACCCCTTCTGGAGAGCGAGAGTGTTGGCTGCATCGGCCAGAACATCAAGTACGACCTGCTGGTGTTCTCGCGCTACGGGATCGCGGTGCGCGCCATCGTGGGCGACCCGATGCTGGCCAGCTACCTGCTGGATCCTGGCCGACGTTCGCACGGCCTCGACTCGCTGGCGCTGTGGCTGTTCAATCACAAAATGATCAGCTACGAGGAGGTGACCGGCCGCGGCAAGGAGCAGGTGCTGTTCGACCGGGTGCCCGTGGATGCAGCCTGCGCCTACTCGGCCGAGGACGCCGACATGGCCCTGGCCGCCGCGCTGGAGCTGGAGCGACGCCTGAACGACCAGGGCGGGCTGCTGCCCGACCTGTACCGCAAGGTCGAGCTGCCCCTGATCCCGGTGCTGGCCCGC
>JAJFUG010000120.1 GCA_021372515.1 bacterium | reverse complement strand
ACTCCGTAAACACTTAAGATTGACGCAGAGTCTCGGTTTGGACGAGTTTGCGGCCCCCGCTGGCTTTGCTGCTTTGGCCGAAACCAAAGCAGAAATGAGACGGTCAGCTTCAAACTGCAAGTTCCTAACCGGACATTGCTGGCTGAGACTGAAAGGGAGGGAGATCGAGATGGACCTGGGACTGACCGGAAAGACTGCGCTTGTCTGCGGTGCGAGCCGTGGGCTGGGTTACGCCGCGGCCCTGGAGCTGGCCGCCGAGGGGGCGAACGTTGTGTTGTGCTCGCGCACGGAGGCCGATATCCGCGCGGCCGCCGACCGGATTCATTCCGCCACCGGAGCCAGGGCCGCGGCCGTGGCGGCGGACGTGGCCGAGCCGGAAAGCGCCGCTCTGCTGGTGCGTACCGCGCTCGAGCGTTTCGGCGCTCTGCACGTCCTGGTGACCAACGCTGGCGGGCCGCCGCCGGGACGCTTCGAGAGCCACAGCGACGCGGCCTGGCAGAAAGCCTTCGAGCTGAACCTGCTCAGCGCCGTGCGCCTGATCCGCGAGTGCATCCCGCCCATGCGCCAGGCCGGCTGGGGCCGCATCGTGAACATTACCTCCGTGGCGGTCAAGCAGCCCATCGACGGGCTGATCCTGTCGAACAGCGTGCGCGCCGGGGTGATCGGCCTGGCCAAGACCCTCTCCAACGAGCTGGCCCGGGACAATATCCTCGTCAACAACGTCTGCCCCGGGTTTATCCTCACCGACCGCACCAAGAGCCTGTTCGATAGCCGTGCGCTGGCCGAGGGCCGCTCGCCGGAGGAGATCCGCGAGTCGGTGGCGGCCTCGGTGCCGTTGGGCCGTCTGGGAGAGCCGCGCGAGCTGGCCGCTCTGGTGGCTTTCCTCTGCTCGGAGCGCGCCAGCTACCTCACCGGGACCTCGATCCAGGTGGACGGCGGCCTGCTCAAGGCCCTGATGTGAGCCTGATGTGAAAGCGCTTGTCTGCGGCGGCACGTTCTCCGCCGCTGGATTGGATGGTTTGTGTCTGTCTGGTGCTGGATCCAACGGGGGTTTTGTAATGCGTAATCTGCTTGTCTGCAAGCTGATGATTCTGGCTATGCTGGTTGCGGCCGCGCCAGCCGAGGCGCAGTCGGTGCTCTCGCCGGGCGTGCTGACCGTGGGTCAGCCCGACGCCCGCGACCTGGGCCGTCTGGCCCGCGACATCTACCGTGCCTCCGGGGCGGTCACCGACCGTCAGAAAGCCGAGGCGCTCTGGCGGTTCCTCCTTACCGATGGCCGTTTCGTGGAGCCGGGGCAGTTCTACCATATCGCCGGCTGGGCCTACGAGGAGCCCCGGGGCGAGGTGCTCGACCCGCTAAAGCTGCTCAACAGCTACGGTTTCGGGCTGTGCTACCAGGACGGGCCGCTGCTGGAGGCCCTGTTCGAGGCCGGCGGGTTCGCCGACGCCCGCTCGTGGTTTCTGACCGGGCATACGATCTGCGAGGTGTTCTACGACGGTGCCTACCACATGTACGACTCGGACATGCTCGGGTTCAGCACGCTCAACGACGGCGGCGACCCGCGCACCAGTCCGGTGGCCTCGGTGCGCCAGTTGGAGCAGGATGAAAGCATCATCCTGGGCAAGCTCAAGGCCCCCGATGTGATCGACTCGGCCAAGGTGGCCGTGTTTCCCTGGTACCCGGCGGATGTGCGCGCCAGGGCGATGGGCGGCTACGCCGGCGGTTTCAGCTCCTGGGCCGACAACCGTCTGTACCCGTTCCAGCGCTACTCCGGCGGCCACAGCATGGACTACGAGCTTCGTCCCGGCGAGAAACTGACCCTGTTCTACGAGCCGGAGTGCGAGGGCCTCTACTACCTGCCCTACAAGCAGGTGCACGGTGAGTATGTGGAATTCCCGCGCGAGATCGCGGAGTACGAGATCCGCACCGCGGACGGCCCGCACAGCCAGAAGGACTACCGCCGCTGGGGCACCGGGCGTTTCGAGTATGTGCCCCAGCTTTCGCGCCGCGAGTCGTTCTACCCGGTGGTGGGCGGCGGCTTCAACCAGAACCTGCGCCTGCCCTCGCGCTCGGGCGAGGCCCTGACCCGCGACCGTGGCGACCTTCCCGCCCAGGCCGTGTTCGAGGTGGCCAGCCCCTACGTGCTGATTGACGGGGAAATCTCGGTCTACGCCCAGCTCGAGAGCGCCGCGCACCACCTGGCGGCCGAGGTCTCGACCGACCGGGGACGCACCTGGCGCACCTGCGGTGCGATTAACGGCCCCTATTTCGGCCCCTGGAAGACCGGGGCGGACCTTCTGGCCGTGAGCGAGCACGGCTGCCTGAC
>JAJFUG010000119.1 GCA_021372515.1 bacterium | reverse complement strand
GTACGCGTCATCGGCGAGGTGTTGCTGGAATATGTTGATATCATTGAAGTTCTAAAACTCAAAACCGATAACCTCAAACTGCTTAAACCAGATATCGGGCAGTTGGGATTACAGCTCAGATTTTAACCGGACAGCACTGAGTACAACCACAATCGATTCAATAATAAAAAGACTGGAATGCAGCAGCCATGAGTATACACGCACCTTTGGCGAGAACGCTGTCGAAACTCGCGAGACTTATGAGTTGCTCAGTGCGGTCCGCTGGAGAGCTGGTAACCGGTACGGATATTTAGAGGCATTGGAGCACGTGGTTTTTATTGATTATCTGAATTGTCCAATGGATTGTGAGTACAACTTTGAAAAATTGGCCAGCCTGCTTTTCAACAATGTCGACAGCGCGACCGTAAAACGGCGGCTGGACGTACTCAAATCCGAACCAATCGATACAACTGATGATCACACAAGCTCATATTATAGATACTTATTCAAAGCTTACGGACAGATTTTGAAAAATCTGGAGAATAATCGCAACGACGGCATCCAAAATCTGTATGAGTAGTGGTATCTTCTACATATGAATACAACAGGAGCACGGCATGAAAAAGCCTGCGGGTGTAATGCTGCTGCTGTTCTGCCTGCTGGCCACCGGCTGCGGCGGCCCGGCCGGGCGGAATGCTCCCGCGCCGCAGGGCGGCCCCGCAGCCCGTCCGGACACCGGCCTTAAAACAGCGCTCCCATTCGATTTCAGCTATCGCGAAAGGTTCAACCCTCCGCTACCCGCGGGCCCCGACACCTTGAAACTGCCGCCTGAGTTCTTCCGGCTGCTGCCCGGCAATATCAAGTCATACCTCGGGCAGCGTGGCATTACGATACCCCAGAGCTGGACCCACAAACGCGCCCACAACATAATCCGCGGCCAGTTCACCGCCCCAGGCAGCGATGACTATGCCGCGCTCTGCCTGCACGCTGACTCGATTTTTATCCTGGTTTTTCCGCAGGGAGATACGGCAAAACCTCTGGAGCTGGCGCGCGAGAAGGCCGACAAGTGGGAGGCGCACTACTATCCGGGCCAAACCGCTTTCAACCGCCAGCTCCGTATAGGTACACCTGAAGAACTGGTTCGAAGCTACGATTTCTACAAAGATGATCTTGATCGCTACGAGAGTTTGTTCCGCACGGAGGATTACAGTGCGGTGGATACCTCCCGCATCGACCACCAGGGGATTGTCGATTCCTACATCGGGCTGGGGGAAGGATACAATTACCTGACTGCAGAACACAATTATCTATGGGAGTTGGATTATTCGAAGATCGACTATGATGACAGCACCCTCGCCGCGTTACATAAGCTGTACTCCTATGATGATACCGGAACAGAATTGGGCGATTTGGATTTATTTGTCCCGGCGCTGGACACCTTGCTGCTGCCGCCGGCCTATTTCAGGAAGATGCCCAAGGACATAGTAAGTTATCTTGAACGGAAGAATATCATGATTCCTCAGGTCTCCTGGGGCGGTACCGCTCGAAACTGTATATCCGGAGAATTTTACACCCAGGGGAAGACAGACTGGGCCGTACTGTGCTATGAAAATGGAAACAGTTACGTGCTTGTTTTTAAAGACGGCAAAACGGACCGGATTGATAAAATACTCGAAGAGCCGGCTTACATAGAAAGCCTCGTTCTACCGGAAATCTCTTTCTCATGGGTCCTTTCTGTAGCCGACACCACAGTCATGCGGAAAGTGCTGGCGACAGATGAAAAAATGGTATCAGAGGCAAAGGCTGCCACAATCCACCAGGGACTGGTTCATGCCGACGAAGGAGATGCAAACTATATTTACTACCACTATCAGGACAAATGGCAAGGGCCATTCTTTTATTCTGACTGGGATGAATGAATTATTATCCAATTCGTTAATTCTTTTTTGTATATCTTCTCTTGTTTCTCTGAACCTTAAGACTGCAATGCCAGTGTCTATTATCACTGCTGCCATGGAAATCCACATAATTTTCTCCAAATACTTCAATAAGCAATTCTTGAAGCTTCAATCTCTGTTCTTCTAATCCGTCTGCGTTTTCATTCCCTCCAAAGTTATATTTTAACTTGTTGAAGCTTACATCCACATCCTCACCCTTATCATGTGAGCTGTGCCCACTCTGAATATCTTCATAAAGTATACTATTACCAATTCTGAAATCTCCCCCCGAGGGCAGGCTCATGTCGTTGATATAAATCTTCATCTCCTGCTCCTCGATATCCTTCCCGGCAAGAGATGCGACCGTGGTGGAATCGGTATAGTTGATCACCTGCGGTTGCTTAATCTCGTAAAAAGTCCTCATCTCGCCTGGAATGTAAGGCTTTAAAGAAAACGGCAGCCCCTCCATATTCCAGCTCATATTCTTCCGATCCCCCCTGACCGCTTTGGCGCTTTTCCAAACCTTCGCCGGGTAGCTATGCGTGAAACGTCTGGAGACCTCGTAAAGTTTGTCCAGCAGCGCCTGTTTCCCGTAATGGCTGTCCGCGGAATGATGGTAGCCATTTTCACCCGGACCCTGGTACTGTACCAGGCAGGTGCCGCTCACATTGAGAGGCAACAGGCCCGGGAAAAACACCTTAACCGTAAATTCCTTCATCACCGTCTTGCCGAACTTGAGGGTCAGTTTCTTTTCGCCGCACCAGATTCTCTTGCTGCGAGGTACGTTCTCGCAACTGTACTTGACTTTCACCTGGCTGCCGTCCGCCGGCAGCTTGAAAGAAAACTCCGTCCCCGTGTCCGTGCTTTCCTTCACATCCTCGCAGGACAGCTTGCCCAGGACTATTGGACTGAAGAGATTGGTGGATTTGCTGTGCCCGCCGCTGCCCGGTTTGTGCTCGATGGAGATACTGACCTCTGTCCCGCCAGGGCCTTTGAGCGGGAAGGTGCAGGAAGTGGCGCTGTCGCAATTGATACTGTAGTTGTCTGCGGGGAGTACAGGTTTCAGTTGTTCTTTCAGTTGCTCGGTCTGGGTGCCGAGCTGTTTCAGGCTGTCCTGGACCGCGGCCGTGTCCGCCTTTAAGCTGACCTGGTCGCTGTACGAGACTTTGGTCTCGTTTCCGGCGATCTCGTCGCGTACCAACTTGAGGCTTACCGGCAGCGCGCTGATCTTATCGTGGAAGTCCTTGACCTTGCGGTGCAGCTCATTGGCGCCCTCCAGCGGGTTACTGTCCAGGTTGCGCTCGGCAAGGCGCTTGATCTCGGACAGCCTTGAATTGAACTCCCTTTTCGCGGAGGAGCGCAGGTAGGAATCGCGTTTGTCCTGCGGGACTGAAGAAAGCCGGGAATCGATCCGCTTGAGTATCCGTTCCAGCAGATTGACTGTTTCGCTGACTTTTTTCTGCATCGATAGCGCCATGTTTCCCTCTCCGGATGAATGTGACCGCTTGAGAACATGGCCCTAATATAACAGGAAACGCTTATTATATCCAGCGTAAATGGTTGATATAGTGCGTTTTACGCATTTAGTGCAAAATATTTTTATAAAGCGTTTGAAGCGTTTTATCAGTCCGAGGGGGCAGGGATTCACTGTGAGCCGTTGGTTATAGAGAGGACTTCCGGATGGCAAAGCGGAGAAAACAGCCTGGAATTGAAATAGAATCGTTGTTAAGCCCTCACACCTCCACCCGCTGTACGGCCGCCCCCTCCACCCCCACCACCTCGCGCAGGAACCGCTGCATGGACGGCGTGTCCCCGGTGCAGAGGAACTCCCGCCGCCCGGCCTCCGCCTCCGCGATCCCGTGCTGGCGCACCAGGCGCAGCACCTGCTCGGCCACGGCCGGCGCCGGGTCGATCACCACCACCGGCGCACCCAGGCGGGTCTCCAGCACCCGGCGCAGGAACGTATAGTGCGTGCAGCCCAGCACCACCTGGGTGCCCGGCTCCAGCGGGCCGCTGCGCTCGAGGATCGCCCGGGCCGCGGCCTCGGCCACCTCGGGGTCACGGTAGGAGCCGTCCTCCACGATCCGGGCCAGAAGGTCGAGGCTCACCCCGGTCACCGCACGGCCCGGGGCGTGGGCCTCCAGCAGCTCCATGTACTTGCGCCCGGCGGCCGTGTTGGCCGTGGTCAGGGCCAGGATCGGCCCGGCGCCGTGCTGCGCCGCCACCTTGACCGGCGGCACCACGCCCACGAACGGAATGGGAAAGGCCTCGCGCAGGGCCCGGATCGAAGTGACCGTGGCCGTGTTGCAGGCCACCACCACCAGGGAGCAGCCGCGCCGGATCAGCTCGCGGGTGATCGCCTCGGCCCTGGAGCGCACGAAATCGGGGTGACGGTGTCCGTAGGGGAATGCGCCGCTGTCGGAGAGATAGAGGATGTCAGCGCGCGGCAGACGGGCGTCCACCTCGCGCCAGATCGCCAGACCGCCGAGTCCTGAATCGAACAGACCGATCATTTTCCGGTGGCGTCCGGGTTGGAAAGGTACCCGCTCAAGGAGTGGGTGGCCTGTGAGAGACAGTCTCCCACGGCCTTCTCGACGGCCGCGGCCACCTGGTCGGCGCTGTGCTGGACCGGCAGCGCGGCGCTGGAGGAGGTCTCGGCGCGCCAGAGGCGCTGACGGGCGGCAGGGTCGTACAGGCTGAACTCCAGCTCCACCCGCACCTGCGGCCCGGCCCCGGCGGCAGGGCTCAGCTCCTCGAAACGCAGGACCCGGCCCTGGAGCACCCGGTCCACCCGTCCCAGGTAGGGCAGACGGTAGACCTCGCGGAAAAGGCCCAGCGCCCGGACATAGTCCGTGGCCAGGTCGGCCAGCAGCTTGTGCGGGGGAAGGCTCCAGCGGCGGTAGTAATCCGGCAGAATCTCGTATCCGCCCTGACGGTAGAGGAAATTGTCCCGCGCGTAAAGCCCCTCGGCCGTCAAATCCTCCACCCCCACGCTGAGAGCGCTGCGGGCGGCCTCGGACGCGGCCTCGGCGGGCACTATCCTGCCCAGGGAATAGTAATGCGTGGGCGGCACCGAGCCACAGGCGGTAAGGCCCAGACAGACCACTGTCAGCAGCAGCGTAACCACTCTGGACATGGGCATGGGATTTCTCCGGTTTCGGTTGCCGCTCCGGAACCCGTCGCAACGGGCGCCGCGGGCCGGCTCAGGCCTGTCTTTTCTGCGCCCGGCCCTTGAGGCTGAATATCGGCTCTTCCCGGTTCTCGATCACCTTGCGCGTGATCACCACTTCCTCGATGTCCTTGCGCGAGGGGGCGTCGTACATAAGGTCGAGCATGGCCTCCTCCAGCACGGCGCGCAGGCCGCGCGCCCCGCTGCCGCGCTTCAGGGCGGTGTCCGCCACCGCCTCCAGGGCCTCGGGGTCGAATTTGAGGTTGATCCCCTCCAACTCGAACATCTTGGCGTACTGCTTGATCAGGGCGTTTTTCGGCTCGCGCAGGATACGGATCAGGGCTTCGCGGTCCAGGTCGGACAGTGGGCTCACCACCGGCAGACGGCCCACCAACTCGGGGATCAGACCGTAGTTGATCAGGTCCTCCGGCTCCACCCGCCGGAAAATATGGTACTTGCTGTCCTCACCGGTCGAGGCCGCGGTGGCCTTGGCCCCGAACCCGATCGCCTGCTGGCCGATACGGCGCTTGATTATGCGTTCCAGGCCGGCGAACGCACCGCCGCAGATGAACAGGATGTGGCGGGTGTTGATCTGGATGTACTCCTGCTGCGGGTGCTTGCGCCCGCCCTGGGGCGGCACCGAGGCCACCGTGCCCTCCAGGATTTTGAGCAGGGCCTGCTGCACGCCCTCTCCGCTCACATCGCGGGTGATCGAGGGGTTCTCGCTCTTGCGGCTGATCTTGTCCAGCTCGTCGATGTAGACAATGCCGCGCTCGGCCTCGCGCACGTTGTAGTCGCTGGCCTGAAGCAGGCGCACCAGGATGTTCTCCACGTCCTCGCCCACGTAGCCCGCCTCGGTCAGCGTGGTGGCGTCCGCAATGGCGAACGGCACGTGCAGAAGGCGGGCCAGGGTCTGGGCCAGAAGAGTCTTGCCCACGCCGGTCGGGCCGATCAGCAGGATATTGCTCTTCTCCAGCTCCACATCCCCGGTGGCGACCTCGTTCTCGGTGCGCTTGTAATGGTTGTAAACCGCCACGGACAGGGTTTTCTTGGCGTGGTCCTGCCCGATCACGTACTGGTCAAGGATCGCCTTGATCTCCTGCGGGCTGGGCAGACGGTGCGGCTTCTCGCGGGCCTGCCGCGACTCGTCCTCCACCAGGATTTCGTTGCACAGGTGGATGCACTCATCGCAGATGAACACGTTCGGCCCGGAAATCAGCTTGCGCACCTGTTTCTGGCTCTTGCCGCAGAACGAGCAGAACAACCCGGTTTTGGTGGGTCCATTCGGGCGGTTTTTCATAAAGTCTCACTTGTCTTTCGGGTTTGGATCCATCACCTACCGGTCACGGTGGTGTTCCATAATTTCATCGATCAGCCCGTATTTCTTGGCCTCTTCCGCGCTCATGAAATAGTCGCGGTCCGTGTCCTTCTCCACCCTCTTCAGGTCCTGGCCGGTGTTGTCGGCCAGCACCTGGTTGATCAGCTTACGGGTCTTGAGGATCTCCTGGGTGTAGATTTCCAAGTCCGAGGCCTGCCCCTGTGTGCCGCCCGCGGGCTGATGGATCATCACCCGGGCGTGCGGCAGGGCGAAACGCTTGCCCTTGGTGCCGCCAGACAGAAGGAACGCACCCATGCTGGCGGCCTGACCCACGCACATCGTGCTCACGTCCGGCTTGACAAAGCGCATGGTGTCGTAGATCGCCAGGCCGCTGGAGACCACGCCGCCGGGGCTGTTGATGTAGATGAAAATATCCTTCTCCGCATCCTCGGCCGCCAGGAACAGAAGCTGGGCGATCACCAGGTTGGCCACCTGGTCGTCGATCGCCGTGCCAATGAAAATAATACGGTCACGCAGAAGGCGCGAGTAGATGTCGTAAGCCCGTTCGACCGAGCCGCTCTTTTCGACCACTATCGGGATCAGAGTCATCGTGGCGTCTCCATTATTCCGTGGTCACGGTCTGGAGGACCGTGTTGTTGCTCTTCAGAAAGTCCAGCACCTTGTCCTCGAGCAGCATCGAGCGCAACTGGTTCATCGAGCGGGCCGAGCGGAAATCCTTCTGCACCTCGGCCACCGGCTTGCCCAGCTGGCTGGCGTACTCCTCGATCTTGGCGCTGATATCCTCCGGGCTGACCTCGATCTTCTCGCGGTGGCTCAGCTCGTGGAAGATGAACTCGCGCTTGAGGCTGGTGATCGCGCCCGGACGGACCGCCTTGCGCAGCTCGGCCTCCTCGAAATCCTGGCCGCGGTTCTGCTGCTTGATGTACTCGGCGCGGCGTGAGACCGCGTCCTCAATCAGCGAGCCGGGCAGCTCGAAATCGTTGGCCGCGATGATCTGGGCCAGCAGGTCATCCTCCACCTGGTGCGCGGCGCGGTGCTCGATCTCGTGCTCCATGTTGTGGCGGATGATCCCGCGCAGCTTATCCAGCGTATCGGCGTGGCTCACCTGGGCGGCGAAACTGTCATCCAGCTCGGGCAGCACTTTCTGGCGCACGCTCTGCACATCCACCCGGTAGCGCACCCGGCGGCCCTTGAGCGATTCCTCGGAGTAGTCGGGCGGGAAATCAACCGTGAGCTCCTGGCCCTCGCCCGGGGTCAGCCCGACCAAGGCGTGGCTGAACAGGGCCGCGGGATCCTCATGGCCGGCCATGACCAACTGGTTCTCGCGCCTGGTGCCCTCCTCAGGCTCGCTCTCGTCGTTCAGGACGCAGAAAGTCATTACCAGGTAATCACCTTTTTCCGCCGCGCCCTCCTTGGGGGCGAAATGCGCGTTCTGCTCCCGGACATCCGCCAGCGCCCGCTCCACATCCTCATCCGTCACCTGGCGCAGCTTCTTCTCCACCTCGAAACCGGTGTACTTCTCGAGTTTCAGCTCGGGGAAGACCTCCACCGTGGCGTCGAAGCTGATACTGTTGTCCTCGCCCACGTTGAGGTTTTCCACCCGCGGCTGGCCCAGCGGATTGATCTTTTCCTGTTCCAGGGCCTCGCGGAAACTGTTGGAGACCAGGTTCTGGACAGTCTCTTCCTTTATGGAATCCTTGAAGCGGCTCTCGATCATGCCCAGCGGGACTTTGCCCGGACGGAACCCCGGAATGCGGGCCTCTTTCCGGAACTGACGGAGCACTTTTTCCCGCTCGGAATTGAACTCCTCGGCCGCGATCTGCACGCTCAGGGTGCGCTCGCACGGCCCGCCGTTCTTGACTTCAACCTTGATGTTTCCCAAAGCTGCCTTATCCTGTCTTGGAGAGTGTGATCATTGGTGCGAAAGGGGGGACTCGAACCCCCACGGGTCGCCCCACAGGATCCTAAGTCCTGCGCGTCTTCCAGTTTCGCCACTTTCGCCAACTCGGCATTATCAGTTTAATAGCAAAAGATACCAGATTGCGGCGATGGTGTCAAGCCGGAAGACTTGAGCCCCTCCCGAACTTCCGCATTATGTCATGGTTTTTCTACCTCTTCGTGAGGCGGCACTATATTATTACGATCTACGTTCCCTGAGATAAACCAACCGCCACCGGGAGAGAGGCGATGCCGCTGAGACAATTCTCCGGGATAAGCTGTCTGTTCGTCTTTCTTTCCGCGTCACTGTCGCTGCGCGCGGCCACGCCCGCCGCAGGGGTGGATTTCTCCAGTCCCGCGCAGCGCGGCTGGAGCGTGGAGGACCCCGCCCGCTGGGAGACAGCCGACAGTACGCTCCGAATGACCGCCCCCGGCGATTCCACCGGCCGCTGGCTCAACCACTGGCTCCGCCTGGACTCCGCCCGCACGCGGGGGGATTTCACGCTCCACACCACGGCCGGGTTCAGCGGCGCGGCCTACCCGATGGAGAACGACAGCACCTATAGCTGGAAAATTTACTACCGGGCCCTGGCGTTCGGCATCGTGGCCGACAGCGCCAACGCCCTGCTGGCCACATTCTGCCGCACCAACGGCGACCTGAACGGCATCCTGCGGCTCAAGGACGGGAAAGAAATCTGGCTCTGCCGCCCCTACTCCGGCCAGGGCGTGGGCCTGGATGTTCACGACCAGCGCTATTACCGGATGACCCGCGAGGGCCGGAAAATAATTGTCTGGGCCGGACACGCGATTGTCTACATGGCTCTGGACACCCTGGACGGAGCGTTGCCGGAGGGCCTCCCGACAGTCTGCGGCCCGGGGCCGGTCGGCCTGGCCGTGTCGAACCTCTCCGTTTCCCCGGACTGGCACGGCCCCATGGCGAGCCACGTCCGGCCGCTGCCGGAAGTCGGAGGCCCGCCCGAGATAAGCAACCTTACCCTGCATTTCGAGCAGGGCTGGCGCGGCCTGTACCTGGGTCCGCTCAACACCGCTTTCTCGGTCGAGGAAGGCGCTATCGCCGGACTGCGGCTGAGCGAGGTGGTGGAGGGTGGCGCCGCGCCCGGGGCGCATTCCTGGGCCGCGATGGGCGGCCAGCTCAACGTACAGAACTACATGATGGGACCCGAGGCCACAATCGAAACCTGGTTCAAGCTGGTCGAGGCGCCGGAAGCCGGGCTGCCCCTGGTACAGCTCATATTCGACGGCTCGACTCAGGACAGCAGCCTGGGCAGCCGCGAGCGCGGCGGGCCGATGGTGTTCCATTACCCCGACAGCTCGCTGGGCCTGCATTTCCACGAGTTCGGCGACATCACGTTCGACCTGCCGGATGTGTTCCGGCTTAACGAGTGGACCCACCTGGCCTGGGTCCGCCGGGGCAAGCGGCACACGATCTACGTGAACGGACGGAGCGTGATCTCGTTCGAGATGCCGCGCTACGGTGAGCGCGCCCTGCACGGCATCCAGCTCACCCTGGGCCAGAACGCCGACCACGATTGGATTACCACTCCTGGGCGGGTCTACGCCCTGTTCGACTGCCTGCAAGTGACAGACAGGGCCCTGACTCCGGAGGAGTTTGTCGACCCGCAGGCGCTGGCCGCGCCGTTTGTCCGGCCATATGGCACCAACCCGTTCAGTCCCTCCGAACTGATACTCCTCTTCAAGGTCGAGGCCGGTAAAAGCCGGCGGGTGGCAGTGAAATGCTTCGACAAGGAGGGCCGGGAGCTTTTCACCTCCTACGAGGGGGCCCTGAAACCCGGCAACTACAATTTCGTTCTGACACCACAGGAGTTACAAGAGCGATTCAAGAGATCCGGGACTTATTTTTTCCGCTGCTATGCGGACGGCGATATGATCCTCGAGCGCAAGTGGATACTGCTGAGATAGCGCTGAGAGGCTGGACGTCGCCGTACCTGATGATCTGGAATAAATCCCCCTCGATCCCCCTGAAAAAGGGGGAGGCGCTTGCCCCGCCCGCTTGCCGAGCCCTTAACTCCCTCCTTTCCCAAAGCCGGGCTGGGGGGATTCAACAAATTCACCGGGAACCGCAATGAGCGACATACTCCGTATCCTGTTCCTCTGCACTGGCAACGCCTGCCGCTCGCAGATGGCCGAGGCCTGGGCGCGCAATCTTCTGGCCGACCGGGTGGAACCGTTCTCGGCCGGGGTGATCGCCGCGGGCCTGAGCGGCAAGACCGTGGCCGTGATGGCCGAGGCCGGGGTGGACATCTCGAAGGCCCGCTCCAAGAGCTTCTCAGAGTTCGAGCATCAGCCGTTCGACTGCGTGGTGGTGCTCTGTCCGAATGTCTGGCGGCTGAACCCCACGTTCCACCGGGCGCGGCGGACTGTCTACGTCCCGTTCGATGACCCGGTGGCGCTCAAGCACACGGTGGACACGCCGGAGAAAGTGCTGGACATCTACCGCCGTGTGCGGGATGAGATCCGCGCCTTCGTGGAGCGCCTGCCGGAGACCCTGCAGTGTTAATAATTCGGCTTCACACGGCTTTTTAGCCTTTTGGGACGACCGGCCGGTACCCTTTCACCTAACTCATTCCGTTCGACTGACCTTCTGGCCAGCACAGAGCCAAGGAATTTCGTAGGGGTGAGATATATCTCGCCCCTACGACAATCCCGGCTTCATCCTTATTCACAATCTTGCATTGAGGGCTCAGACATGCGCGGCCCCCAAAAGCAACTGCGGCGGCCCGAAGGCCGCTCTGGAGTTTCCTTTATACCATTCCCATAAATCCTGCCACGTCTACTCCTCTCTGCTGACCGGCAGCCTCCCATCAAACTCCCTTGTCAATATCCCAACTGGCACGTGATTTGCTCCCTCCGTAAGGCAACAACCGGATATTCCATCCACCCGCCGCAGGAGGACAAATGTATATCAGAAGCCTGCTTTTAACGCTGACACTGGCCGTGGCCGCGCTGGCCGGCTGCTCCGCCCACAAGATGAGCGCCCTGGGCAGCGAGCGGATCATCGAAAAAAGTGGCGACAAGCCCGACTGGGTCAACAAGGTGCCCAAGGAGAACAAGGAATTTTTCTTCTTCCGCGGGTTCAAGACCAGCGCGCTGTCGCTGGAGGACGGGCTCACCGACGCCCGCTCGAACGCCACGCGCCAGGTGCTGGAGATGATCCAGAGCCAGGGCCTGGTCGACTACAAGAAAGCCCGCGTGGAGCACGGCCTGGCCACCAGCCGCGAGGACGTGGGCAGCGTGACCGAGGACGGCCTGAAAATCCTGAGCCGCACCGTGGCCAACGGGGTCAAGGAGCTGGAGACCTACACCGAGAAAACCGAGCGGGTCACGCCCGAGGGCATCCGCTATTTCTACAATGTCTACACCCTGGTGCGCTACCCCAGGCAGGAGTACGAACGCGCCGTGGCCCTGGCCGCCAGCGCGCAGAACAGCCTTCAGCGCTCGGTGAACGACGCGCAGGCGCAGGAGGTTATCGACAGCCTGGACAAGGGTCTGCCCACCAGCAAATGAGGTGGACATGCTCTACTGCCCGAAACGCACCAGGCGCAGCCGGAGAGTGGCGCTCTACGCCGCTTTGCTGACGGCGGTACTTTTCTGCCTGCCCTGGGCAAAGAATGCCCTCTGCGCGCAGACCGTGAAAGTCGAGCGCTCCGCGCGTTCCCGTCCCGACTGGGTGACCCGGGTGCCGGAATCGGACCGACGCTGGATGTATTTCGTGGGCCGCGCCAGCGGTGAGGCGAGCCTGGAGGCGGCCGAGCAGGACGCCGCCGCGGATGCGGTGGCCCAGGCCGTGGCCGCCGCGGGACTCAGCGCCGCATTCTCCTACGAGAGGCTGCGCAGCGAGGCCGGCTTTCTGCTCCAGGACCGTCTCGTCTTAAGCGGTGTGGCCCGCCTCGAGGGCCTCAAAAGGCTCGAAACCTGGTACGAGAAGACCACCCGTCAGGATGCCGGGGGCCGGAAAACAGCTTACGAGGCGCACCTCCTGGTCCGTCTCCCGCAGGATGCATTGGAGAAAGCGCGAATGAAACTGGAACAGGAATCGTCCGAAAGGATAAGCCGGGCGGAAAGCCTGTTGGACCAGGGCAAGCGGATGGAGCACGAGGGTGATATCCACAGCGCCTTAAGCCTCTACCGCGAGGCCTTGGAGCACCTGGGCGGACCGTCGCAGGCCTACCTGCCCGAGCCCTCCCGCCGCGATGAGCTGGCCCGCGAGCTGGGCGGGGCCGCGTTCCACAGCGGCCTGGAGCTGCGCACGCTTGTTCTGCGTTTCGACAGCTCGGACAGCGGGCCGTTCCCGGAAGTGTTGCGGCAGACACTCTATTCGTCTATACTTCTGGAGGGGTTCTCCCCGCTGACCGATTCCGCGGCCGGGGCCGCGGCTCTTCCCCGCCTGCGCGCCGAATGTGTCCGTGCGGGAGTGACCGCGCTGGAGGACGGGTTCAAGGTCTGCCTGTGGAACCTCTCGCTGCAGCTTTCCAGCCCGGTCAGCGGGGAAATGGTCGCCTCTTTCGACTACACGGCCAAGGGTTTCGGGCCGGATGAGACCCGGGCGACGCAGGACGGCCTGCGGAAAATCCGCCTGGAGACCCTGCCCCGTTTCGCCCGCGAGCTGCGCGAGCGCCTTGACCTCACCCTTGGACCCGCACCCGCGGCCGGGGACAAATTCTTTTTCGCCCGATGACCATGACTCTGTGCCGGATCAAAAACACTGCCCCCATCTCGGCCCTCATCCTTGCATGGGGGCTTTTGGCTTTCTGTCCCGACGGAACGCTGCGGGCGCAACAGTCCAGGGACGAGGGACTTCTGCTCTCCGTGCAGGAGTTCCAGGCCCTGGGGGTGGACCCCAGCCTGGCCGCCAGCGTGAGTGACATGCTGCGCTCGGAGCTGGCCCGCTCCGGACGGCTGACTCTCCTCGAGGAAACCGGACGCCTGTACAAAATGCAGCGCCAGTCGGCGCGGTTTCGCGACCTGGTGGATGAGCGCAGCCTGCGCCGTCTGGGAGAGCTGCTCGAGAGCCGCTATGTCCTGACCGGCAGCGTCTCGCGCCTGGACAGCCTGTTCATCCTCACCGCGCGGGTGGTGGATTCCGAGACCGGCGAGGTGCGCGCCTCCGAAAGCGTGCAGCAGAGCGGGGGCGTGGCGGGGGTCGCCTCGGCGGTGCGTAGCCTGGCCCGCGCCGTGCTGGCCCATTTCCCGCTCACCGCGCGCATAAGCGGCGTGCACGGCGACACCCTGACCGCGGAGGCGGGCTTGGAGGACGGCCTCCTGCCCGGACAGGAACTGACCGTGGCCGAGCTCGACCCGGCCGAGCGCTCCCTTCCCGCCTGGGCGCAGCGACCGGCGCGCTCGGCGCGCTACCGGGTGGCGGATGCCGCAGCCCGCACTTGCAGCCTCACCCCACTGATGAAAGTTGCCGGCGGCCCGCTGGGCCAGGGCGCCTGGCTGGTGCTGGAGGGCGCGGGACTGAACGCGCAGAAATCCTCGGGCAGTAGATTGCCTGCGCCGCCTTCCCTGGGGGCCTCGAGCGGCCCCACCGGCGGAGTTCTGATCGAGAGCGAGCCGGCCGGGGCCCTGGTCTGGATCTCGGGGCTGGATGCCGGCCGCACCCCGGTGCGCATGGAGGACCTGGCCGCGGGCCGTCACCCCCTGCTGATCGGCCTGGAGGGCTACAAGGAGATCGACGACTCGGTGAACGTGGTCCCGGATGTGCTCACAAAGTACAAGTTCAGCCTGGAGCGCCGCACCGGGCGGCTGACCATAATCACCAGCCAGCCGGATGTCAGCGTGCGGGTGGACACCCTCACTTTTCAGGTGCAGGGCACGGGACGGATCACATTGCAGGATTTCGCCGAGGGCCCGCACCGTGTCGTGGCCACCTGCCCGGGCTTCGAGACCTGGCAGAAAACCGTGGAGGTCGCGTTCGACCGCGACAGCACGCTCTCGATCGAGCTGACCCCCTATCCGGGCAGCCTGCTCGTACGCTCCAACCCCGCGGGCGCGGACATATTCCTGGACGGGGTGCGGCTGGGGCCGGTCACGCCCTGGAGCCTGACCCGCCTTCCCGCCGGCGCCCACACGCTCAGCCTGCGCCTGACCGGCTACGGCTCGGCGAGCAAGGCGGTGACCGTGGAACCGGGTAAGGACATAGAGGTGAGCCTCACGCTGGAGCGCGGCAATTTCGACCTTCCGACCGAGGGCATGGCCCTGATCCCGGCTGGCAGCCTCACCACCGAAAGCGGTGAAAGCCTGCCCGTGGACTCGTTCTACCTCGACCTGCACGAGGTGACCAACCGTCAGTACGCCTACTTTGTCTCATCGACCAAGCGCAAGGCCCCCGCGCTCTGGAAAGGCGGCTCGGCTCCCGCGGGCGAGGAGGAATTCCCGGTGACCGGGGTGAGCTGGGAGGATGCCGCCGCTTTCGCCCTCTGGAGCGGCAAGCGCCTTCCGACTGAAACCGAGTGGGAGCGCGCCGGCATGGATACTCGCGAGCGGGCTTTCCCCTGGGGCGAGAGCTACATCCCCGGCTCGGCCAATATCTGGAGCGAGGGCCACGGCGGCCCGCAGCCCGCGGGTTCTTTCCCCAAGGACCGCAGCCGTTTCGGAGTGCTGGATCTGGTGGGCAACGTGGCCGAGTGGGTCGAGGCCTGGACCGACAGCACACGGCTGTACCGGGTTTTCCGCGGCGGCAGCTACTACGTGAACCAGGAGGACCCCTCGCTGCTCAGCCGGGATGGCCTCTACCCGGTGAGCTCCAACCGATACGTGGGTTTCCGCTGCGCCCGCGACCTTCACCCGGCGGATTGACTTCCTGCCAGTAAAAAGGGGAGAGCCCTGTACGGCCCTCCCCTTCTCGCATTCACCCGGTTCAATCCGGGTAACTTCAAACTGCAAATCTACTTGGTCTTGAACACCAGCAGGTACGGGATCGCGCTCTTGCCGGAGGCATCCTTGAACCCGGCGAATTTCTGGCTGTTGACCCAGATCACGTAGGTTTTCCCCGGCTCCAGCGTCACCGCCGCCTCGCAGGTCAGGCCATCCGCATTGAATTTCGGCTGTCCCTCCAGCTTCGGGAACGACTCCGGCGACATCTGCACCAGCGAGAAACTGTTGGCATTCATTTGCTTGCTGAACGTGATGCGGACAGTCTTCACAGTCGCGGCATCCACCGCCGTGTCCCCGGACTGCGGCACGGTGCGCACCACCACCGGGGGAAGGTTCTCCACCGAGAGTTCCTGGGCTTGCAGACTGACCGAAGCAGTACCTGTTAACAGCACCACAGCCGCGACCGCCAGAAGCTTGCCAAGCATGGGGCCTCCAGTTTCGGAAACAGAGATTGTCATTCTGTTACAGAACGTAATACTGATATTTTTATGCATTGCCTCAAAAGATGTTGCATCCAAATTACAATTCTTTTATTGCATTCAGGATATTGTATTCATTTAATTCGATAAAAATCCAACAAACACCCCCAACTTGCGCAACGTTTGCATCGCTTCAAGCGCTATGTTCAGCTTGTCCCGACCCTCCCGCGGACGCGCACGCCGAACACGGGTCGGGAAAGCCCACACACTGTCCTTGCCCCGGCCCGCTTTCGCGTCTATAATTGTGCTTTGAACTGCATCCATTCGACAAAAATCCACGCACACCGTTACAAAGCAGTCCGGCCTTTGGGAAGGAGCAGCCCATGCGTTCAGCCAGGATTCTCGCCCCGGTTCTTGCCGTTCTCTTCCTTGTCTGCCTCTGCGCCGCGGCGCACGCCGCGGACACCCCACAGTACCGGGTGAAAGCCGAGTTCGACGTGAAAGTGCCGATGCGCGACGGCGTGCTGCTGTCGGCGGATGTCTACCGCCCGGACACTGCCGGCACTTTCCCCGTGATTCTCGAGCGCACCCCCTACAACAATTTCGACCCGCAGGGGGGCTACATGTGGGCCAGGCGCGGCTATGTCTGCGTGCTGATGGACGTGCGGGGCAAGTACGACAGCGACGGCGCGTTCGTCCCGTTCGTCAACGAGATAACGGATGGCTACGACTCGCAGCAGTGGTGCGGCGCCCAGAGTTGGTCCAACGGCAAGGTCGGCACCCAGGGCGGCAGCTACGTGGGCGCGACCCAGTGGCTCCCGGCGCGCCTGGCCAACGAGCACCTGGCCTGCATGTTCACCGTGGTGGCGGCCAGCGATTACTACCGTCACTGGATATACGAGGGCGGGGCCTACGCCCTGAGCTTCAACAGCATGTGGGGCGCTCTGAGCGTCCCGGCCCGCGTGGGCCAGGACATGACCGCCCAGCCCATCGACTGGGACGCGCTGTTCCGCACCCTGCCGCTTTCGGACATCCCCAAGGCCCTGGGGCGCAACGTCCCCTGGTACGGCGAGTGGCTGGCCCATCCGACCTACGACGACTACTGGAAAAAGCTCAGCATCGCCGCCACCTACGACAAGATACGCGTGCCCGCGTTCAATATGGGCGGCTGGTACGACGTGTTCCTGCAGGGGACGCTCCAGAATTTCAACGGCCTGCGCGCCAAGGGCGCCACCGAGGCGGCCCGCTCCGGCAGCCGTCTGGTGATCGGCCCCTGGTTCCACGGCTCCACCGGAATGCGCAGGTCGGGCCAGGTGGATTTCGGCGCGGAGGCGTCGTACGACGAGACGCCCGTGGCCGCGCGCTGGTTCGACTACTGGCTCAAGGGTGAGCAGAACGGCCTGGACAAGGACAAACCGGTGCGCCTGTACGTGATGGGCGAGGGCGCCTGGCACGATTACGACGCCTGGCCGCCGGCGGAAGCCGCGCCGGGGGAGTTCTTCCTTCATGCGAAGAAAGGGGCCAACAGCCTCATGGGGGATGGCCGGCTGGACCGTCGCGCCCCGGCGGCCAAGGAGCGCCCCGACACCTACACCTACAATCCGGATGACCCCGTGCCCACCCTGGGCGGCAATGACTGCTGCAACGTGTCCATCGTAACCGAGGGTCCCTACGACCAGCGCCCGGTGGAACTGCGCAACGATGTGCTTGTCTACACCAGCGCCCCGCTGGAAAAGCCCCTGACCGTGATCGGCCCGGTGAGCCTGGAGCTCTGGGTCGCCTCCAGCGCCACCAACACCGATTTCACCGCCAAGCTGGTGGATGTCGACCCCGCGGGCAAGGCGATCAACATCAGCTCCGGCATCCTGCGCGCCCCGTTCAGGGGCGGCTTTGACCGCTGGGAAGAACTGGTCCCCGGCCAGAGCACAAAGCTCACCATCGAGCTGACTCCCACGGCCAACATGTTCCAGGCTGGGCACTGCCTGCGCGTGGAGGTTTCGAGCAGCAATTTCCCGCGCTATGACCGCAACCTCAACACCCCCGGGCCGGATTTCGCGGGCAAGACCGAGTTCAAGCTTGCGGACCAGACCGTATTCCACGACAAGGAGCACCCCTCGCGGCTGATCCTGTCGCTGATGCCCAACTGAGCGGGAAAGAGGGAGGCCGGCCCCAGGCGCTCACCGCCTTCCGGGGTCCTTAGATTGCACGCAGAGAACCTTATCGTAAAAACATTGCTGCGATATGCCGGAGCGGACACGTCTCACCGCTCCGGCTTTTTTCCGCCCCGGCCCTCCACAGCTGGGGCTTTTTTACAAATATGAGAAAGCAATAATAAAGAATGAGAATTCGGCAAAACGCATCAATTGTGTCTTGCTTGTCCTTCAATAAGTTATCTCGTCTTCTCCGCCAGGCACGTTTCTTGACTCCCATCCGGACAGCCTGCTTCAAAGCCCCGCCACTAACGACCCCATAAGGAGCCAGTATATGTCCGCTGTCCGTAACCTGATTGCACTGCTCATCCTGTCAAGCCTTGTCTGCCTTACCGTCGCCCTCGCCGCGCCCGCGGTCCCGAAAGTCGAGCGGGTCAAGCCGCTGGAATCGGTGCGCCTGGACTCGCTGCCCGGCGTATTCTTCACCGAGGACCTGGAAAAGATCACCCGGCTTTCGGAGCGTTTCCAGGACGTGAGCACCAACAACGGCCATTTCGACATCTCCACGCGCGACCCGCTGAGCGGAAAGCACTCGATCCAGCAGGAGTACCTGCCCCTGACCGAATACGGCGCGGGCGAGGACCCGGGCAGCGCGGGCTGGGCCATGCGCTTCTTCGGTGACTCGCCAATGTTCACCTCCAGCATTCCGGACGACCAGAAAAAACCCTGCACCACCCTGGTGGCGCGCTGGTACCACAAGTACGAGGAGGGCTTCCAGCCGCGGGACGGCTACTGGCCGAACAAGAACGCCCGGATGCGCTGCTACGGCTACGGCGATTACAACTCCATCTACGCGGTCTATTTCTGGACCGACGGGCTGGACGGGCACCTCTCGATGGAGGCCAGCACCAAGGCCCCCGGCGCGCACCGCGACTGGGTGCCCAACCACTACACGGACTTTTTCTACTCAGAGGCGCAGAACGTGGGCCGCTGGGTGCACTATGAGATGCGGCTCAGCCTGGGCGAGGGCCGTAACTCCGACCGTCTGCAGGCCTGGGCGGATGGCCTCCTGATCTGCGACGTGGCCGGGCACGACATTGCCTCCGGCTATCGCGAACAAACGATCAACGCCATGATGTGGGACTGCTACTGGAACGGCGGCAGCCCCAGGCGCCAGAGCCGTTTCTATGATGACCTGGTGATGAGCACCGAGCCGGTGGGGCCGCTGCGCACCGGGCCGAACCCGGTGATAGTAAAAAGCGGGTTCACCGGGGATGCGATGGATGCCGTCCAGGCGGGCTGGGAGGTGGAGGTCGCCGAGGGCCGTCAGCTGCCCATGCGCGCAATCCAGACCATTGACGGGGTGGTGACGCGCTACGACAATCCCAAGCTCGACTGCACCGTGGTCTGGCGCGGAGCGGTTGAGGGCGCGGCCAACCAGGTTACAGTAGACACGCTCTCCGGCGCGTTCAGCGGGCCGCGCGCGGGACAGAACGGGCTGGCCCCCAACACGCTGCATTTCGTGCGGGTGCGCCAGCGCGACAGCTCCGGCGCCTGGTCCGACTGGTCCGGCTGGCACTCGGGTTTCGCCACGGTCTGGGCCGAGGGCACTGCGCCTCAGGACCGCTCCCTCCCGGCCGGCTACATGCGCGAAACCTCCGCCGCGATCATCGACCCCGATTCAACCGCGCCCTCGATCCAGGGCGCCGCCGGCCCGGCCAGCAGCGCGGACACCCACGGCCCCTACACAGTTAACGCGCAGGTGAGCGATGAGCATCTGATGGACGTTTATCTCTACTATCGCGCCGCGACTGACACAATCTACCAGCGCGTGACGATGACCGCCGGGGCGGACAGCCGCTACAGCGGCGGTATTCCGGGGTTCCCCGCCGGGACGCAGGTTTTCTACTACATGCGCGTCCGCGACCTTAAGTGGAACACCACCTACTGGCCCGCCGATTACGCCAGCGCCCCGGCCTCGTTCAACGTGCTGAACGGGGATGTGAACGGGGACGGTAAAGTGGGGCTGCTGGACATACTCAGCCTGTTGTTGAAAAGCCTTACCGAGCCCTACAACGCAGCGCTTGATTTCAACGCGGACGGCCATTGCAGCGCGGCGGACGCCGTGGCCCTGGCCAGAGGCCTACTATAACCAAAGCTTTGAATTGATTGCAGGGGCACGGCGCGCCGTGCCCCTATTTATTGAGATAAATCCCCCTCGCTCCCCCTTGGTCAAAGGGGGAGGCACTTACCCCGGCATGCGGCCTGGCTCATAAATCCCCCCCTATCCCACAACCGCTGTGTGCGGGTCTCCCCTTTTCCGCAGCCGGGACGGGGGGATTCTATGGAATAAAAAAGGGCGAACGTGAGGTTCGCCCTTTCGGATGTATCAAACTTCCCGGATATTTCATCCCCGCGCCTCAGCGCTGGATGTAGCGCTCGATCTGCTCCAGCGGGAAACCCTTGCGCAACAGCGGCTCGATGAAGCGGCGGTGGGTCGGGTCGATGTAGGCCTTTACGATCCGGCAGCCGTGCCCAGGCGTTATTGTTGCACCCTGGGGCTGCGCCGGCAGGAACACCGTGTCCCCGGTGCGCGCCTCCACTTTCTCCCCGTTCTCCCCGCAAATTTCCGCCGTGCCCCGCACCAGGGTGAGCACGAAGAACGTGCCGCCACCGGTGTCCAGGCGCAGCGTGCTCTCCAGGTCCAGCACCTCGGCGCTGAAATAACGGCAGGAGCAGTAGTGCGTAAAGCTGTTGCCGGCCTCGTGGTAGCTCAGGCCCGCGGCCTTGGCCTCGGTGCGGTCCTCGAAATCGGTCACGTCCAGGCCCTTGCCCAGGTGCAGCGGCCGCGGGCGGCCATCCGCACCCAGGCGTCCCCAGTCGCTCAGACGGTAGGTCATGTCGGAGTTCTGCTCGATCTCCAGGATGATCGTGCCCTCGCCTATGGCGTGCACCACCCCGGTGGGCATGAACAGGAAATCACCCTCCGCCACCGGATGGCTGACCAGCATCTCTTCCAGCCCCGCGCCGGTTTCGAGCGCCCGGCGGAACGCCTCCCGCGTCACCCCCGCGGTCAGGCCGCGCACCACCGTGGCCCCGGGCTTGGCGTACACCACGTACCAACACTCGGTCTTCCCGTACTCGCCGTCATGCTCCAGGGCGTAGGAGTCACTGGGGTGCACCTGCAGCGAGAGGAGCTGGTTCGAGTCGATGAACTTGGTCAACAGCGGAAACACCTCCCCCGGCGCTGGCACCCGGCCCAGAATCTCCTGCGGGTATTTGAGGTACAGCTCGTGGAACGGCGCCCCGGCCAGGGGGCCGTTGACCGGTGCGGTGATATCACCCCGGTAGTCCGAGAGCTCCCAGCTCTCGCCGATCATCTTCCCATCCGGCAGGTCCTTGTTCAGCACGCTCTGCATCAGACGGCCGCCCCAGATTTTCTCCTTGAAAATGGGGGCGAGCAGAAACGGGTACAGTTTCTCTTTGGTCATTCTCGATCATCCCTCTGAATTTGTTGTCCCACGGATGTGCCGCCCGGCGTCTCGTCAGCCTGCGGAGCGACCAGCTCCAGCACGGCCTGCTCCAGCTCCGTCATCCCCAGGCCGCTGGTGGAGGAGGTGAGCAGCACCTGTCCGCGCTCCAGCGCACCGCCCATTTCCTTGAGCAGAGTTGCCACAGCCTGGGACTGCTGCGCGCGTTTCAGCTTGTCGGCCTTGGTCAGGGCGACCAGCGTGGGAATGCCCTTCCCGGCCAGGTAGTGCAGCATCTTACGGTCGCTGTCCATCAGGATATGGCGGCTGTCGACCAGGCAGACCACTCCGCGCAGGCCGCGGCTGCGCTCCAGGTAGCCCTCGATCAGGCGCTGCCACTTCTCGCGCACCTCGACCGGCAGCTTGGTGAAACCGTAGCCCGGCAGGTCGACCAGGTAGAATACACTGTTGGCCAGAAAGAAATGCAGCTTACGGGTCTTGCCCGGAGTGCCGCTCGCCGCGGCCAGCTTGTGACGGCCGCACAGCTTGTTGATGAGCGTGGACTTGCCCACATTGCTGCGCCCGGCGAACGCCACCTGGGGCAGGTCGTCCGGCGGATTGTCTCCCGGCCGCCAGAAAGCCCCGGCCGGCTCGACGGATTTGATTTTCTGGCCGCTGGCCTTCTTCGAGTCCATCCGGGTCCCCACAGGAAATGTGTAATCGAACGGGCGAACAGTGGTCCGCCCGTAAGCACCGCGAACGAATGACTCAACTCGACAAAATAAAGTAAAACGGGCTGTTCCAAAAGACAAAAATACAGGGGCACGGCGCACCGTGCCCCTTCGCAACGATCCTCATTGCAATGGATTACATTCCACTCAATGCTGGTACTGGCTGCCCGGGGCGCTTTCCTGCACCTCACGCGCCGTGGTCGTCGGGCCCAGGCCCGTGGCCGGGGGCAGCGGAGCGGCCAGGGCGATAGCCAGGGCCTCATCCACCGACTCCACGAAACGGATGTCGGCGCGCTCGCGCACCTCGCGCGGCAGCTCCTCCTGGTCCTTGCGGTTGGCCGCCGGCCAGATTATCACGTTCACGCCCGCGCGCAGGGCGGCCACGGTCTTCTCGTTCAGCCCGCCCACCGGCAGCACCCGTCCACGCAGGGTCACCTCGCCGGTCATGGAGACATCCCGCCGCACCGGCACGCCGCTCAGGGCGCTCACTATGGCCGTGGCGATCGCCACCCCGGCCGAGGGACCGTCCTTGGGCGTGGCCCCCTCCGGCACGTGGATATGGATGTCCAGCTTGCGGTAAAAATCCGCCTCCAGCCCGAAATCGCGCCAACGCGAGCGCACGTAGGTCAGCGCCGCCTCGGCCGACTCTTTCATCACATCGCCCAGCTTGCCGGTCAGGGTCAGCTTGCCCTTGCCGTCCAGAGTCGCCACCTCGATCTGCAGCAGCGCCCCGCCCGCGCCGGTCCAGGCCATGCCGTTGGCCAGGCCCACCCGGTCGGCGCCCTCCAGTTCGGTGTCCAGGAACTTGGGCGCGCCCAGGAACTCACCCAGCACGCCGGGGGTGACCCGGATCGGCTTGCGGCGCTTGCGGCCCTCGGCCAGCTTGCGCGCGCTCTTTCGGCAGATCGCCTCGATGGAGCGCTCCAGGGTGCGCACCCCGGCCTCACGGGTGTAGTGCTCGATCACCGAGTCGATGGTCCGGTCGGTGATCTCCACCTGCTCCGGCTTGATCCCGTGGGCCTTGATCTGCTTGGGCACCAGGAACCGGCGGGCGATCTCGCGCTTCTCATCGTGAAGGTAGCCCGGCAAGGTGATCAGCTCCATGCGGTCGCGCAGCGGGTCGGGTATCTGGTGCGCGTAGTTGGCCGTGGTGATGAACATGACCTTGGAAAGGTCGTAGTCCACCTCCATGTAATGGTCCACGAACTGGGTATTCTGCTCCGGATCCAGCACCTCGAGCAGGGCCGAGGAGGGATCGCCCCGGTAGTCGGTGCTCAGCTTGTCGATCTCGTCGATCAGGATCACGGGGTTTATCACCCCGACCCGCTTCATCGACTGGATGATCTTGCCCGGCATGGCCCCGATGTAAGTGCGGCGGTGGCCGCGTATCTCGGCCTCGTCCCGCACGCCGCCCACGGACAGGCGGGTCATCTTGCGTCCCAGCGCCCGGGCGATGGACTGGCCGAGCGAGGTCTTGCCCACGCCCGGAGGCCCGACAAAGCAGAGGATCGGGCCGCGCAGCTCGCCGGCCAGCTTGGCCACGGCGATATACTCCACGATGCGGTCCTTGATCTTCTGCAGGCCGTAATGGTCCTCGTCCAGGATACGGGCCACCTCGTCCACCTCCAGGCGGCTCTTGGTGGCCTCGTGCCAGGGCAGCGAGACGATCCAGTCCAGATAGTTGCGCACCACGGTGGCCTCGGGGCTCATCGCGCTCATGCGCGCGAGCTTGGTGACTTCCTTCTCGGCCTTGGCCAGCACCTCGGCGGGCAGCTTTTTTTTCTGCAACTGGGCGCGCAGCTCCTCGATCTCATCGTAGCCCTCCTCATCGTGGCCCAGCTCGCGGTGGATCGCCTTGAGCTGCTCCTGGAGGTAGAACTCGCGCTGGTTCTTCATGATCTGGCGCTTGACGTTGTCGTCGATCTTGCGCTCCAGGCGCAGGATCTCCATCTCCGCGTTCAGGTACTGGCAGACCAGGGCGAAATGCCGCTCCAGGGATTCGGCCTCCAGGATACGCTGCTTGTCGGTCATGCGGATCAGAAGGTGGCCGGCGATGATGTAGCCCTGGCGCAGAAGGTTGTCCACGTTCTGGGTCGCGGTGAGCAGCTCATCCGGCAGACGGCTGTTGAGCTTGACGTATTCCTCGAACAGGCGCATGGCCTTACGGCTCAGGGCCTGCAGTTCCTTGCCGCCAGCCAGGTCGAACGGCAGCACCTCGAAACGGGCGCGCAGGTATTCCTGGCCCGGCAGGTAACGGCGGATGCGCGCCTTTTCCAGCCCCTCGACCAGCACCTTCAGGGTGCCGTCCGGCAGGCGCACCGATTGCAGAATCCGGCCGACCACCCCCACGCGGTTGAGGTCTTTCCCGGAGGGCTCCTCGTTCTCGCCGTCCAGCTGCGACACCAGCAGGATCAGGCGCTCGGCCAGCATGGCCGACTCGATCCCGGCCACGGAGTTGGGCCGGCCGACCATCAGCGGGATAACCATGTAGGGGAACACCACCACGTCCCTGAGCGGCAGCACCGGCAGGATGTCGGCGGTCTCGAACTCTTCCCCGTCCTTACTGAACTGTAGTCTCGTTTCCGGCATAGCTTTAAAAACCTTCCTACTTGTTGTATGGATACCAGAAGAGCCGCATGCCCTCGCGCCAGCGACAGCGGCCCTGTGCAATACCGAGGCTGTAAAGTGGACCTTTCGGTCGCTTAACCTTGATACCCCGGCCGGGGCCTGAGGTTCGTCTACTCCTGTAACTTGCGTTCTTTCTTGGGGATAGCCCGGATGAGCAGGAACGGGTTGTCCTTGACCGCATCGCTGAGCAGGTGCAGGTCATAGCTGGCCTGGCGGATGTTCTCCAGGGCCTGGGTCAGGCTGCCGGAGTTGGTCGTGAGCAGGGCGTTGGCGCCCTGGGCCGTGGTGTCGATCCGGGCCAGGGTTGTCCCGGCCTGGGCGATCAGCACCTGGGCGCTGCCGGCCAGGCGCTGGAACGAGGTGTCGGCCCCGTCCACGAACCGGCTGATGTTACGCAGCAGGGAATCCATCGAGGCGGCGGCCTCGTTCATGTTGGTCAGCACCTCGCTGACCCGCGGGTTGACCGTGCGCAGCACCGAGTTGGTCTGCTCGATGATCGAGTCGATCCGGGCCGTGTTCTGCGGGCTGAGCAGACTGTGCACCGAGTGCAGGATCGCCTGGACCGTGTCACCCACCGTGTCGAATTTCTCCAGCACGTCCGACAGTTCCAGCATCTCCTTGCTCTGGATCAGGTCGCCGGGCGTCAGCAACTCGGCGCCGCCCGCGCCGGGGTTCAGCTCCAGGTGCTGCTCGCTGGTGATCGAGACGAAGCTGAGGTAGGCGGTCGTGCCGGCCTTGACCGGCAGTCCCTGCGGCACCTCGACAGTCAGCTCCAGGGCGTCACCGCCCTCCAGGAGGCTCACGTCGCTTATTTTACCCACCAGCATCCCGCCCATGCGCACCGGCGAACCGGTCTCCAGCCCTCCGATGTAGGACAGGTGCACCCGGTAATGGTCCACCGGCTTCCAGAACTTGGCCCCGCTGATCCCGACCAGGAATGCGGACAGGATCAGTACTGAGATCAGGATCCAGACACCGGCCTTGATCTCGGAGGAGCGGTAGCGCGCGTTTCTTCCCATGTAGTCGGTCCCGTGGCTGGCGGACAGAGTGGAGCGCCGTAAGGCTTCAGAATCGGTTCTCGGTCAGGGCGCGCACGTAGCGCCCGGTGTCCTGGTCGTCGCGGACCTCGGGCTGGCGCTCGATGAACTGTCGCACCCGCTCGTTGCCGCTGGCGCGGAACTCGGCCAGGGTGCCCGCGAAAATGATGTCCCCGCGGTTCAGCATGATAAGCCTGTCGGCGATGGTGTAGACCGATTCCATCTCGTGGGTCACCACCACGATAGTCATCTTGAGCGCCCGCTTGAGCTTCAGGATAAGCTGGTCCAGGCCGGCGCCGATGATCGGGTCGAGCCCGGCCGAGGGCTCGTCGCAGAACAGTATCTCCGGGTCCATGGCGATGGCCCGGGCGAACGCGGCGCGCTTGCGCATGCCGCCCGACAGCTCCGAGGGCATGTAGTTCTCGAACCCGCTCAGCCCCACCATCTCCAGCTTGATCCGGGTCATGATCTGGATTGTCGATTCCTCCAGGCGGGTGTGCTCCCGGAGCGGCAGGGCCACATTGTCACCCACGCTCATCGAGTTGAACATCGCCGCGCTCTGGAACACCACCCCCACCTTGCGCAGGATGTCGTACAGCTCCGCCTCGCCCATGCGCGTGATGTCCTGGCCCTTGATCAGTATCTGTCCGCCGGCGGGCCGCTCCAGGCCGATGATGTGGCGCAGCAGGGTGCTCTTGCCGCTGCCGCTGCCGCCCAGGATCACCATCGTCTCGCCCCGGCGCACGTCCATGCTCACCCCGTCCAGCACCGGGCGGTCGTTGTAGGCCACGCTCAGGTCGCGCACTTCCAGGATCTTCTCGTCCAGGGCCGGCTCGTGGTTTTCCATGCTCACCACAGGTAGTAGAAAACAGCGGTGAAAAAGGCGTCCGCAAGGATGATCAGAAAAATGGAGACCACCACCGACAGCGTGGTGCGCCGTCCCACCCCCTCGGCCCCGCCCTCGACCGCAAAGCCCATGTAGCAGCCGGTCAGCCCGATCAGCAGGGCGAAGACCCAACTCTTGATCAGGCCGGTCACGATATCCTTGAGCACCAGCGCCTGGATCGTGCGGTTGAGGTAGCGCACAAAACCCAGGTCCAGGTTCAGCACGCCCATGGTGAACCCGCCGCCGATGCCGATGAAATCGGACAGCACAGTCAGGCAGGGGACCATGATCGCCAGGGCCAGCAGCTTGGGCACCACCAGGAACTTGACCGGGTTGAACCCCATCGACCTGAGCGCGTCGATCTCCTCGCCCACCTTCATCGAGCCGATCTCGGCGGCGATCCCGCTGCCCGAGCGCCCGGCCACGATGATCGCGGTCATCAGGGGGCCCAGCTCGCGGGTCTGGGCCACGGCCACCAGGTTGGCGGTGAAAATGGTGGCGCCGAACTGCTGGAGCTGGTAGGCGCTCTGCATGGCCAGGATCAGGCCGATGGAGAACGAGATCAGCGCCACGATGGGCACCGCGCTCACCCCCACCTTGACCATCTCGTCGAACGTGCTGCCCACGCGCAGGCCCTTGCCGGTCAGCGGGGCGACAAAAGTCCAGTAGAGGCTGTCCCGGAGGAGCCGGCGGATGAGCCGCACCTGCTCGAACAGGCCGAAACCCCAACGGCCGATCCGGCCGACAACCGAGACGACCAAGCCCTGTCCGGCCTGTTCCGACTCCGCCATGAAAACATGCTCCGTGTGGGCTTATAGTTTTACGCCGGTCCTCGCCGCGGCATGCTCTCAGCCGGCCGTGGAGGCCTCTTCCCTGGAGGCGAAGATCGAGAAGACCTTGTCCAGGCGTGACAGCTCGAACACCTCGCGCACCGAGGGTTTCAGCCCGGCGATACGGAAACGTCCGCCGTAGCGCCCGGACAGCTGCAAGCCCTCGACCAGGGTGGCCACACCGCTGGAGTCCATGTAGTCCACGCCTTCGAGGTCGATCACTATCAGCGGGACCTTTTTCTTGGCCTGCGCGGTGATCGCCTTGCGCATGCCGGGACTGCTGTAGAGGTCGACATCCCCGCTGACCGAGATTACCGCAAGCTCGCCCTCCCTGTTGACCGAAACTTCCAAGCTCAGTCCCCTTTCCTCTTGCCCAGGTACTTGACCAGGCGCAGCACCGTGCCGCGGTCCTGGTTCGTGCGGTAACGGACCCGGTCCATCACCGAATGGATGAGCATAACTCCCAGCCCCCCGGGACGCACGCTGCGCTGGTCCTGCAGCTCGCGACGGTGCTGCTCCAGGCAATCGTTAAGGCGGGCCAGGTCGATCGCTCCGCCGTAGTCGCGGATCGTGACCACCAGGCGGTCGGGCAGCATGCGCAGACGCACCAGGATATCGCCGTGGTACCCGCCGCCGCCGCAATGACGGATGATGTTGGTGCAGCTCTCATCCACCGCCAGGGTGATCGCGTTGATCTCGCGCGGATCGAACCCCATCACCTCGCAGGCCGCGGCCACGGTCCGCCGGACCAGACGCAGCAGCTTGGGGTTGGAGGGGACCTTGAGGTCGAGATATTCCTGCGGCATTATCCCAGCCACCTCAGGACAAGGACCGTGATGTCGTCGAACTGCTTTTCCGTTCCGCAATGCTCGAGCACCGCAGCGATGATCCGGTCGACCAGCGCGGAGGCCGACCCGTGGAACCCACCGAGCAGCCGCTCGATGCCCTCCAGGGTGAAAACCTCCCCCACGGTGTTCTTGGCGTCCATCACCCCGTCGGAGAACATCACCAGCGTGTCCCCCCGCTCGAGCGTCACCCTGCCCTCGCTGAACTCGGCCGGGTCCTGGATGCCCAGCGGGATACCCTCGCCGCCGGTGAGCCGCCGCAGCCCCGAGCCGCTGCCCTGGCAGAGGTAGGGTGGCAGGTGGCCGGCGTTGACATACGACAGTGTACCGCTGTCCGTGTCCAGGGTCAGGTAGACCATGGTCACGAACATGCCCTGCTGGCTGCGCTCGGTCAGCATCTCGTTCAGGATGTGCATCGTGGGCACCGGTTCCTCGGCCTGGTGGGCATAGAACCGGAAATCGCTCAGCAGGCGCGCCATGTACAGCGCCGCCGGCACACCCTTGCCCGAGACATCCCCGATGGTCAGGCCGAACAGCTCGGGCCGCAGCTCGATGCAGTCGTAGAAATCGCCGCCCACCATGCTGGCGGGAAGGTTGCGCGCGGCGATCTCGAAAAGCCCTTCCTTTGTCATCGAAAACGAGCGCGGCAGAAAACCCTGCTGTATGGTTGAAGCCATTTCGAGTTGTTGCTCCATCAATTGTGATTGCACGAGCCGCTTGTGCATCTGCGCGTTCTGCACCGCCACCGCCACCGCCCGGCAGAACGTCTCGAACAGGCGCAGGTCCTCGGCATCGAAACTCTTGCCGTCCGTGCGGTTGAGAACCTCGGCCACCCCGATCACCCGGTTCTGGACAATCAGTGGAGCGCAGAGAATGCTGCGGGTGATAAAACCGGTCTGGCGGTCCACATCCGGGCAGAAACGCTCATCCCTGGACACATCCGGCACCACCAGCGACTTGCCGGTCTGGGCCACCCAGCCGGCGATGCCCTGGCCGATCTCCAGGCTCATGCCCCCTTTGAGCCTATCGCCCACCTCGCCCAGAGCGATCCTGCACTCCAGACGGCCGGTGGCCTCGTCGATCAGCATCAGGTTGCTGGCCTCGGAGTCCATCACCCGCTGGCTGGTCTCCAGTACACGGCGGATCAACTCGTCCAGCTCAAAAGTGGAACTGATGATTACACTTACCTCGATCATGCTGGAAAAAAACGCCAGCCTGCGCCGCAACGATTCGATCTCACGCTGCTGGCTGGAGACCACCTGCTCGAGCTCGGCTGCCTGCATCGCTCCTCCTGGCGGATATAACGGAATTGTACCGCAGCCGTGGCAATAAATCAAGTGGAAAGCCTGGCGGTCGGGACAATGCCGGGTGCTGACATCCGTTCGGGATACGGTGATGCTGTGGTGGGAACAGCGCCGGTCGGGGTTCTAATGGTAAAGGCCGAACTTCTTCAGCCGGTAGATGAACGTGTCGCGCGACATCGACAGCAGGCGGGCGGCGCGGCTCTGGTTGTTGCCCGAGCGCTCCAGGGCCTGGACCAGGGTCTCGCGCTCGTGCTCCTCCCAGTCCAGCCCCTGCTCCGGGATACGGAACCCCCCCACGGCGCGGGTCTCGCCAACCGGCGAGGCGACCTGGATGTCCTGCCGCTCCAGCCGCGGGCCGACCGCAAAGAGCATGGCGCGCTCGATCACGTTGCGCAACTCGCGCACGTTGCCCGGCCAGTCATGCGACAGCAGGCAATCCGCTGCGGCCGGGCTTAACCCGCTCACCTGCTTGTTGAACTGGACGTTGAACTCGCCGACGAACTTCTCGGCGATGGACAGCACATCCCGGCCCAGGCGGCGCAGGGGCGGCAGCTCGCAGCTGACCACGTTGATCCGGTAGAACAGGTCGTTGCGGAACCGTCCCTGCTCGATCAGGCTCTCCAGCGACTGGTTGCTGGCCGCGATCAGGCGCACTGTCACCTGGCGCTCCACCACCTCGCCGATCCGGCGGAAACTCCGGTTCTCCAGGAACGAAAGCAGCTTGGACTGCACCTCCAGCGGCACCTCTGCGATCTCGTCCAGGAACAGCGTGCCGCCGTCCGCCTGCTCGACAATACCCTCCTTGTCCGCGGCCGCCCCGGTGAAGGAGCCGCGGCGGTAGCCGAACAGCTCGGCCTCGATCAGGCTGGCCGGCACCGCGGCGCAGTTGAGTTCCACGAACGGGGCCTCGGCCAGCGGGCTGTTGTAGTGGATGATCCGGGCGGCCAGGTTCTTGCCGCTGCCGCTCTCACCGCGCAGCATCACGCTGGTCGTACTGGCGCCGGCCAGACGGATGAGCATCTCGCGGCTGGCGCGGATCAACTCATGCTCGCCCAGCAGGGCCGAGGGGATGTAGCGGCTCTTGCGGTCCTTGTTCAGCCCGGCGATACGTGTGCGCAGACGGTCAAGCTCCAGGCTGTTACGCACGGTCAGGAGCAGTTCCTCGAAATTGAGCGGCTTGGTGATGTAGTCGCTGGCCCCCAGCTTGAGGGCCTCCACCGCGGTCTGCACGCTGGCGTGGGCGGTCATCAGGATCACGGGCAGGCGCGGGTTCATGGCCCGTATCTCCTTGAGCAGCGAGATACCGTCCAGCTCCGGCAGCATCAGGTCGGTCAGCACCAGGTCGGGCAGGCCCTCGCGTTTCATGGTCTCCAGGGCCTGGCGCGAGGAGAGGAAACAGCGCAGGCGGTACTCCTGGTCGCTGAACACCTCCTTTAGCAGCTCGACGCAGTCGCGGTCGTCCTCGATTATGTACAGCGTGGCGTTCAAGGTTCACCCGCTTCGAGAGTGTCGCTGAATAGGAGCCGCCCGGCCAGACGGGCCACAGTGGCCGGCCCGATGCCGCGCACGCGGGAGGCCAGGTCGGCCCCGTCACGGAACGGCCCGCCGCTGGACCGCTCGGCCACGATCCGTCCGGCCAGCTCCGGGCCGATCCCCTCCAGGCCGGTCAGTTCCCCGGCCGTGGCGTGGTTGACCGCCACCGGGCCGCTGCGGCGCAGGTACTCACGCTCGAGCATCCGGCGGGCCAGGCTGTCGGACGGCGCGGCGGCGGGCAGACTGCTGCGGGCCGCTGCACGGCGCTCCAGGGCGCCGCCCGCCCAGAACCCGGCCAGGGCCAACGCAGCCAGGACCAGCGCGGCCCGGGCCTCCCATGAATTAAGATACTGCGACACGCGGCCTCGGAGCAATCAGAAATCCAGGGTGACACTCATCTTCATCATGATCGTCACGCGCGTGGTTCCGTTCTTGCGGTCCTTGTTGGTGTTGTAGGAAGCCGACAGGCTCCCGATCACCTGCGCGAAATCGTAGGAAAGGGTGGGCGTGATTGTCAGGTCCTCGGTGTCGCGGTTGATGATCTCCTCCTCAACCTCGCCGACCGCGCTCAAGACCTGGGTCAGGTTCTGCGAGATACGCTTGCGTACATCCATGGCCGCACGCACGTTGCTCTGGATTTTCAGTGCGCGCAACAGCGGCAGGTTGATGCCGTGCGGGGCGCTGAAACTGTACTGCAAGTTGAACGCGTCCTCGTCCGATACGGTCAGGGCTCGGCGGCTCTGGTCCAGAAGCTCGTCCCGCTTTACCGAGCTGCTCTTGGTGTACAGGGTGCGCACCGTGCCGCTCTTGCCCCAGTTGGCCGCCACGCGGGCCTTGGGGTTCCAGCGCTCCTCGCGGCTCATCACTTCCAGACCGGCCGGGTTGTCATCGGATATCTTGATGCTGTTCTCGGTGATGCTCTTTTTCAGCTCGTAGCCCGAGGACACATCGACACTGAACAGGAAACTCCGCACGAACGGCGGCAGGTAGACATTCGAGTAATCGAAAGTCAGCTCCGGCCCTTTCTCGCGGGTGGCGCGATAGCCGTTGATCGTATGGTTGTTGCTGCCCTGCTCGACATAGTTCGAGCCGATCTTGGCGTTGCCGGGCAGACGGATGCCGCTCTGGTAGGCGCGGGTGAAGCTCCAGGTGTAGGAGCTGAAATCCGCGGTGTCGCCCAGGCTGGGCCGCAGACGGGTCGCCTCGTCCAGGCCCTCGAGCCCGAGCTGGTAGAGGAAACCCGGGTTGCGCTCCATTTTTTCCCAGCGATCCTGCTCCCTCTTGGTGGCCTGGAACGACAGCGGATCGAAGCTGTCGAGCATGTAGTTTATCGGATGGAACAGGTAGCGGTCAAAGAACCCCCCACCGCCTTCCGCTCCACCCTTGGCGCCGGCAGCCGCTGCACCCGGCGTGCGCCGCGGCTGCCGCTTGTAGGCCGCTGAGGAGCTGGCCTCCGCCTTCTCGTCTTTCTTGCCCGAGGCCTTGTCCGGGTCGGTGAGACGGACCCCGGCCAGGGACTGACGGAACTGCGGCAGCATGAAACGCAGACCGGCGGTCTGCTGGTTGTCCGCGTCGAACTTGCGGAAATCGCCGTTGTTCCCGAAGCTCTGGGCGTACTGCGGGTTGTGGTCGTTGTTGTAGTTCGCGCTGAAACGGTAAGTCGGCTGCAGCCACGGCAGCGAGCGCGGGCTGAGGTCCAGCGTGGCCTGCTGACGGCGGGCGATCTCGTTGCCGATGTTCATCCCGAGCAGCTTGCTCCCCCGGGCGGTCTCCTGCATGTTCCGCTGGGTCTGGAGGTTGAACGTGCTCTGGATGCTCTGGAACGGTCGGTACTGGACCCGGGCGATGTTGGTCGAGGTGTAGACCGAGTCCAGGCGGAACAGTTTCGAGGTGTTGTCGTAAGACTGGGTTTTGCGGTAATCCGTGGTGGTGGAAAGCTCGAAATCGTTCGGCATGTAACGGAAACGGGCGCCGGCCAGGTCATTGGTCAGCGTGTTGTTCTTGAGGAAATACGGCAGCGGCACGTACTTGGCCCAACCGAAAGCCGAGGGCGGGAACACGGCCACCTCGGCCTCGCGCGGCAGGGTGGCGCGGTAGGCGATACGGCTGTTGATCGACAGCGACGAGTTCAGGTTACGCGGCGCCGTGCGGGTGTTGCTGCTGTAGCTGACCTGGCTGGTCAGACGGTCGAAAAGCAGCTTCGAGGCCAGCGAGGTCCCGCGGCTCTTGGTATAGCTGAAATTGAACGTGTTGGTCTTCGTTTCCGTCTTGTAGAAATCCTTGTTTTGCTGGGATAAGATCGTCACATCCTCGCTTCCTGGATGGAAACGGGGCAGGTCGAGCTGGTACTGGGTGTTGAGGTTGACCGGCAGCCGCAAGCCCCAGTCCTCGGGCGTGAAACGGTCGAGGTTGATCGTGCCGCCGACATTGTACTTGAACGAGCTGGCGGTGGGGATCGATTCGTTCAGGTTCCTGAACTTATTGTCCCGGTTGCTGATGCCGAAACTCAGCCGGCCGAGGTCCGATAGCTGCGCCTCCACCTGCAGACGGGTGTTCAGACCGAACTCCTTGATCACGTCGGTCAGGCGCACGTCATCGATCCAGACCTCGCCCGAGACCGGCACGCCGCTGTTCTCATTGGCCACGCCCACGGTCATGATCGAAATCTTGGTCAACGAGGGATTGCCCTTGATCCGGTAATTGCCGCGCTTGACATCCTGCGTGAAATTCTGGATCTGGTTCAGGTTGAGCGCTCCCTGCAGGCTGTCTTTCAGGGTGAGGAAGCCGCTGAACGGGACATCCACCTCTTTCCAGCCCGTATCCACCGGACAGGAATACTCGTAGAAATTGTCGCGGTCCGTGCCGATACGCAGCAGGAAAATGGGTTTCGGCTCGTAGTAGCCCTGCCGCCCGTTGATGAAAAAGCTCATGGCGGCGTAATCCAGGTAGCTCTGCTGGTTGTTCTCGGCCTTGAGCGCCCAACCCTCGTAGCCGCGCTGGAGGGCCTCAAACTTGATCGCCAGGGCCGCCTCCTGCGCGGTGAAACTCTCGGTGTTGCCGCTCCGGTTGTACTTGTTGATCGTGGCGCTGATCGTGGGCGGCGGATAGTACTCGTTGTTCAGGATCGTGTTGATCGAGCTGATCGTCACCGCGCCGTGGTTGGCCACGGCGCTCAGGGCGGCCTCGCGCGCGGCCTCCTCCTCGCTGGCCGGGGTGTAGAGCGTGTCCGAGGCCAGGGTGTCGACCAGGGTCTCCTCCAGACGGCGGACCACGCCCTCCTCGTTGGGCTTGAACCGGTTGCCCACGAAATTGATCGCCGCGAAATCGACCGTGTCGATCTTGGCGAAATCGTAGAACGACAGGCGCACCTGCAGGATGTTGGACAGCGAGGGGTTGTTTATGTGTTCGTAGTACTGCTCGTACCGGCTGCCTTCCTTGGGTAGCGGGATTTCGAGCAGATACCAGTTGTCGGCGCCCAGGATGTTGACCAGGTCCTTGCGCACCCCGTTCGGGTCGAAATCCACCTGGTCGACCAGCACCTTGCGGTCCACCTCGGGGATGAACACGCCGGGCGGCGGTATGATCTCCATGCGCTCCAGGTCGATGGTGACGCGGAAGAGGCGTTCCTGCTGGTCCAGGGCGCCGTTGTGGTTCAGGTCCTCGGTGTCGAAATTGTTGCCGATCTGCCCCTTGTTGTTGCCCTCGGTCAGGTTCAGGCGGCGCGCGTCCACCCCGCCGTCCAGCGGGCGGTAGTAGTCGTCGTTGCCGTCATCGCCCAGCACATTCGCGCCGTCCGCCCCCTCGACCCCGTCCAGACCGGTGTCTTCGTTGTAGTCCAGCCGGCCGTCGAAATTGCGGTCCTCGGTGTCCAGGTTGCCCACCCCCACCAACTCGCCTTCCTTGTTGAACCGCACCTGGTCCTCATCCACCCGTCCGAAATCGATGATCAGCTTGCCCTGGTCGCGGCCGGTGGCGATATAGACCTGCAGGAACTCGCGGTCGTTCATGCCCAGCACGCCGGTGTCGCTCACCGGCTGGGTCACGCTGCGCCAGCTCTGGCGGCGCTCCAGCTCGTTGTTACCGCGCGGGGTGAAAATGAACGACATCACCTGCACCGGCACGTCGCGGTTCAGCTCGGTGCGGCCCTCTATCCGGCCGTAGACATCCTCTTCGTTGAACCCGTAGCGGTTCTGGGTCAGGTAGTAGGGGTCGAACCACCAGACATCTCCGGCGCGGGCCCTCTCGAACAGGTCGAAATTGCCGTCCGCGGACTTGGGCACGCTGCCCAGGCGCCAGCTCTGGAACGCCATCATCAGGCTCGGGTTCTCGATCTTCGAGGTCTCGAAATCCTCGATGAGCACGCCGCCGCGGGTGTTGGGGTTGGGGTTGCTGAACGCCAGGCCGCCGGTAATGTCCAGCTTGGAGGGTGTGCGGCTCTCCAGCATGGGCAGACGGTTGATCCATTCGGTCAGCCGCTCGCTGTCGAACTCGAACTTGCCGCCGAACTCGCCCAGAATATTGGTCTTGGGCTCATCGCCCAGGCGCACGAACGAGCGGTCCACGCTCTCCACGTTCTGGATGAACAGCGTGCTGGTCAGGTAGTTCTTGCGCTGCGGGTCAAGCTCGTACTCGTTGTGGAAACCGAACAGGCTGGTGTTGCCGGTCTGGAAAAGAGCCACCTGCTCGTAATCCACCTTGATCTCGCTGTTGGGTGGAATTTCCAGTCCGGGTTTAAGCGTGAGCTGGCCGAACTCGTAGTCGATCGTGTAGTCCGTGTCCCGGCGCAGGATCTTGTCGTTCATGTAGATACGCTCTGAGTCCTTGATGATCTGCATCGCGCCCAGCTCGAAAGTGCGGGCCGAGGAGCCCTCGGCGCGGTTGTAGCGCACCACGATGTTGTATTTCTGGTGCTCGAGGGTGTTCAGGCGGCTGGGGTCGTCCTCCACGTACATCTGCTGGTTGCGGGTCAGCAGGTTGAACTCCTTGCCGTCCTCGTCGTAGGGCTTGTTGAACGGCTCCAGCGAGGGGAAGAAGATCAGGCCGTGCTGGAAATCGATGTAGATGCGGTCCACCTTCGTGTCGGCGTCGTTGTCCAGGCCGAAGATGTCGAGGAAGGTGCGGCCGCCCTCATCGTAGCGCGGCGGGGTCTGGTTGGTGAAGATGTCGATCGCAAAGGTCTGCTGGCTGATCTGGGAGCCGCTGCCGAACGAGTAGACGTTGCGCAGCATCAGGTTCCAGGAGGGGTGCTCCGGGCTCATCAGGGCGGTCTTGATGAGCTTCAGGCGCAGCGTGTCCCCGTCGCTCGTGCCCACCTGGCGGCCGCCCTGCTCGGTGTAGATCGTCCCGATCTTCTCATCGTCGGCCACCCAGCCGATGAAGCTGATCGCGATGCCGCACTGTTCGAGCACGAAATCGGTGTTGATCACCATTTCGTTGAAGAAGCCGAACTCGTTGTAGGGGGAATCGGGGTCGATGTTGGTCGGGTCGAGGTACATCACGCCGGGACGGGCCTGGTTCTCGCCCTGGTTGTTGTTTTCGAACTTGTTGTCGTCCTTGAACACCCGCACCTTGGTCGGCCGCTTCGTCTCATCGGCCAGCGGGGCGCCGCCGCGGTCGAGGAACTTGATGTGGCTCGTGGCGATCAGGCCCGGGTCGATCAGCAGGAAATGACGGTTGCGGCTGAAATTGACATCCCGGAAAAATGTCGAGTCGCTGGCCTCGGCGTCCCCGGAGACCGGTATCTTGATGTTCTTCTTGCTGGACTCGCCCTCTTCCTTCGAGGCGATGAACGTGGTGGTCAAGGCTCCCAGGCGGGTCTGGCCCATGATCCCGAAATTGCCGCGCGGGATGTTGGCCGCCACCAGCATGCTGGGCGGCAGGCTCAGGTTGACATCGCCCAGTTGCAGGCTCTGCAGGATCTCGTCCTCCTCGCCCTGGTACTCCACCTCGATCCGGTTGCGGTTGGCAAACTCGTTCTGCGAGTTGTAGTCCACGAACACGTGGATCTTGGTCCCGATCACGCCCTCGATGTTGATCTGCTGGCGCTGGTCCAGTTTCAGGCGCGGGAACTTGCTCTGGCGGCGGAACAGGCCGGTGTCCTCCGGCTTCTGGAACGTGCTGGTGCCGCTCATTTCGGTCACGCTGCGGCCGTGGATAGACAGCGAGCCGGTGCCCTCGCCGATGATCGAGGCCAGGGCCTTGGGCATCAGGTCGGGCAGGTTGATCTCCGGCATCATGCCGCGTTTCTGCTGACTGGCCGCGCTGGCCACTTCGCCGGTGAGGTACTGGTTGGAGATCGCCTCGAACAGGGTGTCTTCCTTGACCTTGGCCCGTTCCTGCAGGAAATCGAAGACCGAGCTGTGGCGCACCTCGAGCACCATCATGCCCTTATCGGAGGGAATGACGATGTCCTCGTTCACGGCCCCGGTTTCCAGGTCGTAATCGATATCCCGGCGGGCCGGCTCTTTGGTGGACAGGATGGGTTGGTAGGTCTTGTAGCCCAGACGGTTGGTGACAGGCTTGGGCAGCTCGACCGGCAGCTTGGTGGTCACATAGGTCGAATCGTCCTGCGCGACCAGTGTCGGGGCGACACAGGCGAGCAGGATCAGCACGCCGGTCAGAATCCCCGGCAGCCGCCGATATCTTTGTCTGGCAGAGTGCAGAAGAGTCATGGTTTTCCACGTTCAGTTCGGTAAGGCCGGGGCCCGGCCCCGGTAAGATCGCCGCTCTCCATAGCACGCTCTTTTCCCGTCGCCCGGCAGCCACTCTGGTCCATCGCCCGGCTTCACCGACGGGAAACCACCTATTATATACAAAAGAGCTCTGGATAACAATAGAACTGGCTGCCGTTTGTTCCGTGCTAATGCGGAAAACCCTCCGCACGGCACGCAGCCCGTCTCCCCCGCAGACCGGGAAACCACACCGCGTGCCGGCAGGACCGAAAGTGTACATTTTGTGTCAGGGGGGGCGAACTGCTGGCGGCGCGGGTGCACCCGGGGCGGACCTCGCCGCCGCCGGGCGCGCGGCCCATGGGGATTAAACCCCGGGCCGCAGGCCATCTCAGGCGCAGAGCCAGAAAATACTTGTTTATTGCCGTCGCCGGGAGTATTCTTTTATCTTCTTGAAAGCCAATTCGATAATTTCAAATTTAATGAAAAGTTCTCGCCGGAGAAAGCCCTCCTCGGCCGGCGGAAACTGTCCACACGGCGTCCGTGAATGAAAGTCATACGAAGATATATTCTGCTCGAACTGGCCGGACCGTTCGTTTTTTCTCTAACTCTCCTGACATTCATACTATTTATGCGGCAGATGGTCCTTTTGTTCCCCAAATTTGCGGGCAAGGACCTGCCCTGGCGGGTGATCGCCGAGCTGCTCGGGCTCAGCCTGCCGTTCATCGTGGCGCTGGTGCTGCCGATGTCGGCGCTGCTGGGGGTGATAATGGCTTTCGGGCGGCTCTCGGCGGACAACGAGATCACCGCGTTCAAGGCCCTGGGCGTGCCGGCCCACCGTCTGATGTGGGCGCCGCTGGGCGCCTCGGTGCTGCTGGCCCTGGGAGCGGTCTGGTTCAACGACCGGGTGCTGCCCGAAACCAACCACCGCTACAAGAACCTTCTGATCGACATCGCCTACCTCAAGCCCACCCTTCAGCTCGAGGAGGGCGTGGTGATGGACGATTTCCCGGGTATGAACCTGATGGTGAACCGCATCCGCTCCGGCCGGGGCAAGAGCCTTCACCCGGTGGACCCGGGTGGGGCCGACCCCCAGACAGTTGAGATCGGCCTGAACGGCGGCGAGGCCCCGGCCGACCTTTTCGGCATCGTGATCACCGAGACCGGCCAGAGCAGCCGGACCATCGTGGCCGACAGCGGCAGCCTGAGTTTCCTGCCCAACCGCAAGGACGCCCTTCTCACCCTGTACGACGGCGAGATACAGGAGCTGGACCCCAACCGCAGCGGACAGCTTCAGCGCGTGTTCTTCGAGCGGCACCGCATCCGCCTGGCGGATGTGGGTGGAGCGCTGGAGCGCGGGCGCGGCAAGACCTACCGCAGCGACCGTGAGCTGAACCTGTCCATGATCGAGGAGCAGGTGAAAGCACGCTACTCCGAGGTGGACAGCCTTGTCCACGCCGCGGCGGCCCTGGTCGACAGCCTCCCGGCGGGTGACTCCACGGCCATGGCCCTGCGCAGCCTATGCGGTCCCGACCTGGCGGCGGGCCTGCGCGCGCGGAAAACCTACCCCACGGCGCTGGTGCGGTTCCCGGCCCCGGGCCGCCAGATCGTGCGGGATGACCCGGCCCTGCGTCTGAGCTCGCTCTTGCGCGAGGCCTCGTTCACCCGGCGGCGGATCGCCTCGCTGGAGGTGGAATGGTGGAAGAAATTCGCCCTCCCCTTCGCCTCGCTGGTGTTCGTGCTGCTGGGCGTGCCGCTGGGCATCCTCACCCGCCGCGGCGGGGCGGGCGTGTCGCTCGCCATCAGCTTCGGCATTTTCCTGGTTTACTGGGTCTGCCTGATCAGCGGCGAGACCCTGGCCGAACGGTTGCTGATGTCGCCGTTCTGGGCCATGTGGGCGCCCAACGCCATTTTCCTGGTGCTGGGGCTGGCGCTGCTCGTGGTGCAGGTGCGGGGGACTCGCTCGCTGGGGCTGGCCGCGGGCGGGCTGAGCCTGTGGCGGACGCGGCGCGTCGCCCGTCCAGCGGAACCGGGGGGGCAGGCATGATCTCACGGGTGCTTTATGGCTACACGGTCCGCGAGTTCCTTAAGGTTTTCATCGCCGCCCTGGCCGGGCTGCTGGTGGTCTGCCTGGTGGGGGACGCCGCCGACCGGCTGAACGATTTCATCGACGCCCAGGCGCCGAGCGCTCTGATCGTGGTGTTCTACCTGAACATGGTCCCGTTCTACGCCATGTATGTGCTGCCGGCGGCCTCGCTGATCGCCACGCTGTTCACCCTCGGCCAGATGAGCCGCCACAACGAGCTGACCGCCATGCTCTCCAGCGGGATCAGCCTGGGGCGTATCCTGCTGCCGATCTATCTGCTGATGCTGCTGCTCTCGGTCGGCTCGTTCCTGGTGGATGAGACCCTGGTCCCGCTGACCAACGAGAACAAGAAAGACATCATGGATTACCGCATAAAGGGCCGTCCGCAGCCCACCGGCGAGGTGCGCCAGAACCTGGACTACCTGGGGGAGGAGGGCCGGCGCTGGAGCGCGGGGGTGTTCCGTCCCCAGAAAGCCGAGCTGGAGGCGGTGCGCCTGCTCCAGTTCAGCGGCCCGGCCGAGGACCTGAGCATCAGCTTCCGGCTGGATACCCCCCGGGCGCGGTTCGACCCGGACAGCGGCTGGGTGTTCTACGACGGCTCCTGCCGCCAGTTCGACCCCGGCGGGAGCCAGGAATGGGCGGTCAGCTTCAAGCGCCTGGTCCTGCCCGGCCTGAGCGAGCGCCCGGCGGATTTCACCATCGAGGTCAAGGAGGCCCAGGTGATGAATTTCCGCGAGCTCACCTCGGCCATCGAGCGCAAGAGGCGCAACGGGATCAAGGTCACCCGCGACGAGGTGGAGCTGTGGCTCAAGACCGCCATGCCGGCGGCCAATTTCATCATCGTGCTGTTCGGTGCGCCCCTGGCCGTGTCGCGGCGGCGCATGGGGCCAGGGATCGGCATGGCCGTGGGCCTCGTGGTCTACATGGCTTTCATGGGCAGTTTCTATGTCACCCGCAGCCTGGGCTACAGCGGGATGATCCCGCCCGTGGCCGCGGCTTGGACCAGCAACTTTCTGTTCGGCCTGGCCGGACTGTTTTTCTTTCTGAAAGTGCGCAAGTGAATGCCGCGGACGGTATGCGCCGCGGGAACGGGAAACGGAGAGCAGGGCTATGAGTGCAGGCAAGAGCGATTTCCAGACCCGGCCGGGCCATCCCCTACCGTTCGGGTCGACCCTCCTGAACGGCGCGTGCCGGTTCAGCGTGTTCAGCCGTAACGCCACCGCGGTGAGCCTTCTTCTGTACGAGCGCCCCGGCGACCCGGCCCCGGCCCGGGAAATCAAGCTCGACCCGCGGCTCAACCGCACGGGTGACATCTGGCATGTCGAGGTGCAGGGCGTGCGCCAGGGCCAGCTCTATCTGTGGCGGGTGGACGGGCCCCGCGACCCGGCCGCCGGGCACCGTTTCGATCCCGACCGCCTGCTCATCGACCCCGGGGCCAAGGCCCTCACCGGCGAGTTCGGCTGGAAGAGCGACAACGACATCGGCACTGTGCGCTGCGTGGTGGTAAACAACGATTTCGACTGGGATGACGACCGTCAGCCCCGTATCCCCCTGCGCGACAGCGTGATCTACGAGACCCACGTGCGCGGGTTCACCCGCCACGGCTCCAGCGGCGTGGCCAGCCCCGGCACGTTCGAGGGTCTGGTGGAGAAAATCGATTATTTCAAGAGCCTGGGCATAACCGCGGTGGAGCTTCTGCCCGTGCACGAGTTCAACGAGAACGAGCTGGTGCTGGACAACCCACTCAACGGCCAGCGCCTGCGCAATTTCTGGGGCTACAGCACGGTGGGCTTTTTCGCCCCCAACGGCCGCTACAGCGCCGGGGACACCGCGCTCGGCGAGCAGGTGACCGGGTTCAAGCGCATGGTGCGCGCCTTTCACCAGGCCGGCCTGGAGGTGATCCTGGACGTGGTGTTCAACCACACGGCCGAGGGGGACGAGACCGGGCCCACGATCAGTTTCCGCGGCCTGGACAACCGTATCTACTACCTGCTGCGCGAGGACGGGAGATATTTCAATTTCTCGGGCTGCGGCAACACGGTCAACTGCAACCACCCGGTGGTGCGCTCCTTCATCCGCAACTGCCTGCGCTACTGGGTGGTGGAGATGCACGTGGACGGGTTCCGTTTCGACCTGGCCTCGATCCTGGGCCGCGACACCAAGGGCTGCCTGATCGAGAACCCGCCGCTGCTGGAGAGTATCGCCGAGGACCCGATCCTGCGCCACGTGAAGATCATCGCCGAGGCGTGGGACGCCGCCGGGGCCTACCAGGTGGGAAGTTTCCACGGCGAGCGCTGGTCGGAGTGGAACGGACGGTTCCGGGACGACGTACGCCGGTTCTGGCGCGGCGAAGCCTTAAGCCGCAACGGGCTGGCCACCCGGATCACCGGCTCCAGCGACCTCTACAGCGCCAGCGGCAAGCTGCCGCGCAATTCGATCAATTTCATCACCGCGCACGACGGGTTCACGCTGTACGACCTGGTCAGCTACAGCCGCAAGCACAACCGGATGAACGGCGAGGGCGACCGCGACGGCGAGGGCAACAACCTGTGCCTCAATTTCGGGCCCGAGGGCCCGAGCGCCGACCCGGAGCTCGAGCGCATGCGCCTGCGGCTGGTCCGCAGCTGCCTGGCCACCCTGCTGCTCAGCCAGGGCGTGCCCATGCTGCTGGCCGGGGATGAGCTGGGCCGCACCCAGCACGGCAACAACAACGCCTGGTGCCAGGACAACGAGATAAGCTGGATCGACTGGGGCCTGCTGGGCAAGAACGGGCACCTGCAGCGCTTCACCTGCAGTCTGGTGGCGCTGCGCCGCGGGCACGGCGTTTTCCGGCGCAACTCGTTCTTCGAGGGGCGGGACCACAACGGCGACGGGCGGGCGGATGTGGAATGGTACGAGCCGGATGGCCGTCCGCTCTGCTGGGGCGAGGACCGTCCGGCCCTGGCCTGTTTCCTGAGCGGCGCGGCCGAGGAGACCGGCCGTGCTGAGGCGGACTGCGATTTCCTGCTCCTGTTCAACGCCGGCCGCAGCGACTGCTATTTCGCCCTGCCGCCCTCAGCCAACGGGGAGCCCTGGCGACGGGTGCTGGACAGCGCGGATGAGAGCGAGGGCTGTATCTGCGGGCCCGGACAGGAGCGGCCGTTACTCGAGGACCAGTCGGTCTACACGGCGCGGGGACGCAGCGTGGTGCTGCTGTCCGCGGGCTGAGGCCGGGGGGGCGCGTGCCTCCACTTTTGCCGAAAGGGGATCGAGGAGGATTTTCCCGATAAATCGGGCGCGGCTCGCTGTGTTTGGGTTGTGTAGGGGCGGGCTTGAAACCCGCCCCTACGCCGTTTGGCTATGCACGCAGCCCGGCGGATCGATGAACATTCTGCGGCCCCCAGGCCCTTTGGTCTTTTCGGGCAAGCCCGAAAGGACTAAAAAAGAACGGGCGGCCACACGGGGCCGCCCCTGCATTCGCATATATCGTATCCGAGTCACCCAGTTGTTACCGGGCGGGCAGGCCTCAGAACCGCAGCCCTGCGCTCAGGCCCGGCCACAGGCGCTTGAACCGTCCGCCGCCCCGGCTGTCGTACACGGACCAGGGGGCGATATCCGCTCCATCGTTCAGCGAAGAGTAGAAATAGTTCAGGCTGGGCCCCAGAGCCAGACAGATCCGTTCGCCCACCGGGTGCTCCCACATCACCCGCGCCCGGAGCAGCCAGTTCACCCGGTCGGTCCAGAACTCGCCCTCGTTGAGGTGCGAGATATCGGCCCCGACCTCGACAAGGTCGCGGCCGGGCAGGAAAAAACGCACTCCCGCGCCCCAGCCCAGGCTCCAGCGCCAGGTGTCTCCCGGGCGCTGGCCCATGAAAACGAGGTTGTAGAACCGGCGGCTGCCGCTGCGGTAGCCCAGGTTGACAAAGCCCGCCTCATCCAGCCAGACCTCGCGCTCCGGCTCCCAACTGCTGTCGTAGCTCACCAGGCCCAGGGGCACGCCGTGCAGTTCCCCGGCCACGTTGACCAGGCCGAGCTGCACGCCCGCGACTTTCTCCCCCACGTTGCACAGGCCGAGCTGAACGCCGCCGAACCGCTCTCCCGCCACGTTAGCCAATCCAGCCAACTGAACCCCGTACGCCTTGCCGTCCACGACACAGACCAGGCCTGAGGTCTGCACACCCGCAAACCCTCCGTCCACTACACAGGCCAGGCCCGAGACCTGGGCGCCTTTGAACCCCCCGTCCGCGACCGCGGCCAGTCCGGCAATCTGCCCGCCGGCGTAGCCGCCGTCCACCACCGTGGCCAGACCGGCCAGTTGAAAGCCTCTCGCGGCCCCATCCTGCACGCAGGCCAGCCCTGCAAGCTGCAACCCGCGCCCCGGTCCATCCGCCACGCAGGCCAGTCCGGCCAACTGCAAGCCGGTGTAGCCGCCCTCCACCACGCAACCCAGCCCGGCCACCTGCACTCCACTCATCTGCCCTGCCACTGCTCCCAGGCCGGCCAGTTGCAGCCCGTACATCTGCGTGTTGTAGCTCGCTCCGCCCAGGGCCAGGCCCAACCCGTGCAGACGGTTGGCGGCGCCGGAGATCAGGCAGAGCGAGAGGCCGTCGACTGTCAGGTCCCGGTTGCGGAAATGACGCGTGGAATCGCCGCGCTCGGGACGCTCCCAGATCGCCAGGTGCAGCGGGCGGCTGCGGGCGTTCGAAACGGCGGGCAGGCAGAGGCAGACAAGCAGCAGTACACAGAGCAGGTGACGGGTCATTCTCGGGCTCCTTGAGGGCTGTATCGTGATTCAGGCTGGGTGTATTATACATAAGACAACCGAGTGAGATGAACGGGTTTCAAAATTTTCGTTCCGCCGCGCGCGGCCGGCCGCAGCTCACAAGGTTTGACTTTTAACCCGGATCGCGTAAGATACTCTCTGCAGTATAACTAAGTGTCGATCACGACGGAGCGCCGGGGGGGAAGGACCGATGCTGCTGGCGTACATAGCTTTGGCCGGACGGATAGTCCTGTCCGGCTACGAGCGGATAATTTTCAAGCAGGCCGGGCACAGTTTCGGCAGCGAGGAGGCGGTGTTCATCATCTTCGTCTGCGGCACGGTGCTCCTGTTGCCGTTCATTCCCCTGGCCGAAGCGCCGCCGAGCTGGTCTTTCCTCTGGCCGTCCCTGGCCAGCGCCACGGTCTATTCGGTCCAGACCGTGCTCTACCTGCGGGCGCTCTCCTCGGGTGAGGCCTCGCTGGTGGGGCCGCTCTACTATTTCAGCCTCTTTTTCCTGCTCATCCTGACCAGCCTGTTCCTGGGCGAACACCTGGGGCTGTTCAAAGTGGGTGGAGTGGTGCTGCTGTTCTACGGGGCCTCGTTCCTCAACCGTCAGGGCAGCGTGCTGCGTTCGCTGCGCTCCCTGGCCGATCACCCGGCCTGCCGCCTGATGCTGTTCAGCTCGGCCCTGGTGGCGGTGGGACGCACCATCGACGCGCACGTGGTGCGGGGGGTCAGTCCCCTGACCTACACCCTCGTGCTCTGTGCCGTCACCGATGTCATCCTGTTCCTGCACCTTCTCTGGCGGGGGAAGCTGACCGGAGCGCTCCGCCTTCTGGCCGCTCACCCCTGGCTGGGCGCAGCCTCCGGGGCGGTAGATGTCTATTCCTACCTGCTGCTGATGTTCGCGGTCGGCCGGATAGAGATGAGCGTGGCCGAGCCCGCCTCCATGCTGGGGCTGGTGGTCACCGTGCTCCTGGCCCGGCTGATCTTCGGCGAGAACATCCGCGGCCGCCTGGTCGGGGTGAGTGTGATGCTGGCCGGGGTGTGGCTGCTCTTTATCTGAATCTCAACCTACTCGTAGCTTCCGGCCCGGCGGGCCGCCTCCAGCACGCGGCGGAACGTTTCGAGACTCACCGACTCGGGGACCGAGTGGTCCGAGGCGAAAATGTAGCCGCCGCCCTTTTTCAGCTCCGGCACCAGACGCTCGATCTCCGCGATAAACTGGTCCGGCTTGTCCCAGAGCGCGCTGTTGATCCCGCCGTGCAGCACCAGCCGGTCTCCGAACTGGTCCTTGACCCTCAACGGGTCCACCCCGGCCTTCACCTCCAGCGGGTTGAGCGCATCCACCCCGATCTCCACGAACTCCGGGATGAACGGACGGATGTCGCCGCAGGAGTGCAGCCGCGCCGGGATACCCCGGGCGTGGGCCCAGTCCACGGCCCGCTTGTGCAGGGGCTTGAGCAGCTCGCGGTACATGTCAACGGAGAAAAACTGGTTGCCCTTGTAACCCAGGTCATCGTACCAGGTGATGCTGTCGAAAGTGTAGCCCGCCTCCCAGACCGTCTCCAGCAGGGCCAGGTTCACCTCCAGGAAATGGCTGAACATGTCCACGCACCAATCCGGGTCCTCGATCAGAGCCACCAGCAGGCGCTCGGTGCCCACGGCCCAGGAGTGAGTGACATCGAACCCGAACCAGACCAGGGCCTCGATCCAGTCGCCGCGCTCACGGGCGGTGCGGTAGCCCGCCTTGAGGCCCTCCCAGTCGATCCGCTCCGGGTCGGGGCTCATCCGGGCGCGGGCGGCGCTCCAGCTCGGACGGTCAACTATGGTGAACGCCTCGTAGTGCGGGGTGGAGGCGATGTGCCGCCACTGCTTGAGGGTAAGGCCCCACTCGGTGGTGTACAGCCTGTACTCGGGGGTTTCCTCCAGCACGCGCTTGGGGTAGCGCGGACTGTTGTCCACGATTATCTGGTAGACCCGGTCCGCCCCGAAAAAGTCCTCCCAGTCCACGCCCGCGGGCAGGCCCTCGCCGCGCCAGCGTTCCAGGGTGGTGGGCCAGGGGAAATCGTAGCACGGGACCCGGTCGGCCTCGCGGTGGCAGTACATGCGCTGGAAACGTTCACGGCTGGTCAGTGCGGTCATGGGTTCACCCTGTCTACAGTGACTTGGATCGTAAAAAGTAATGTTATCGGGAAAATGCCGGACTGCTTTCATCTAACAAAACAGCAAAGCTGTCTGTACTTTCAGTCTTGGCAAAAAATGCCAAAAGCCGTTGTGGATCATACAGAAACGAACCTGCACCGCGATCCGGACAATCGGATGTAGGAACACGGCATGCCATGCCCGATCAACAGGTTCAAATCCCCCCGCTCCCAGTAATGCTCGGTTAGGAACTTACCGTGAGAAGCCGAAAGACTCTGTTCTGCTTTGGTTTCGGCCAAAGCAGCAAAGCCAGCGGGGGCCGCAAACTCGTCCAAACCGCGACTCCGCTTTTGGCTATGGTGTTCACGAAGCACCGATTCCGCTGCCGCGTTGCAGCGGCGGCGCTGCCGCGAATCGCCGCCGCGCTGTGCGGCAACTACAGCCCTGGCCGTTTCAGGCTCGATTACACGCTACCCTGGCGGGAAGCTCAGACAGGTGCGGCCCCCAAAGCCTGAACTGCGGCGGCCTGGCAGCCGCAAACGGGTTTACTCTCCCGGGATATCTGGCGAACGCGTGGTTCGCCCCTGCGAAAGGGCGACAACACGTAGGGGCAATTCATGAATTGCCCCTGCACAGAACCTTGCCACCAGCGCACCGCCTGTCTCAGGCCCGGCCGTAATCCGGGATCTTCATCGTCACTCCGCCGGCCAGCGCGCTCTGGTGGGCGACTATCCCCGGCAGGGTGTAGGCGACAGCCTCGTGGACATCCACCGTGGGAGTGCGCCCGCTCAGGACCGCGTCCACAAACTCGTGGGTGATGAACGTGTGCGAGCCGCCGTGGCCGCTGTCGTGGCGAAGCGTCTCGGGCAGCAGCTCCCAGCGGTTCGGCACCGGGCAGGGCCGCATTTCGATCCGGCTCTCGGAGTAGAGGTTGCGCACCTGTTTCTCTCCCGTGCGCAAGGCCTGGAAACCAGGCTGGTCCTCGGCCTCGGGCCGCGGCATGTAGTAGCTCATCTGCGTGCCCAGGAACTGGCCGCGCTCGACCCCGCCCGAGGCGACGCGCCAGAACACCGACACCCGCGCCGCGTGGCCGCCCGAGGTCTTGAACATGGCGGTCTCGCTCCAGAACGGGTTGTGGTAGACATTGTCCCGGAGCACCTCATTGTCATCGCCCCAGCCGAAAGCGGTCACCTCGGTCAGGCGCTCGCCTGTCACCGGGACGATCATCCCGGTGCAATGGGTCGGGTAGTGCATGGGGGGGAAGCCGTGCCGCCAGGTCGGGCGGCCGTCCGGCTCGAACATCAGCGGCTCCAGCCCGTCGTGATGGTACTCGGCCTCGGAGTAGAAAATCTGGCCGAACTTCTTCTGCGCGGCCCACTCGCGGCAGGCGATGATCTCGCGGCGGTAGAAACTGGTCTCGGCCATCATGTAGGTCAGGCCCGTGGACTTGACCGCCTCCAGGAGCGCGGCGCACTCCGGCTCGTCCATCCCGGCCGGCACGGCGCTGATCACGTGCTTGCCGGCCTTGAGCGCGGCCACAGCCATCTCCACGTGCAGCGGCGCCGGGGTGAACACCGCCACGGCGTCCACCTCGCGGTCCTTCAGCATCTCTCGCCAGTCCTTGTAGCCCCGGTCGCAGTGGTAGGTGTGCTTGAGGGTCTCCAGCGGCTCGTCCAGAATGTCGCAGACCGCGCTCACCCGGCACTGGGGGTGCTCGTGCCAGAAAAACTGCGCCCCAAACCGTCCGCCGATCACACCCAGGCGCAGCAACGGCCCGGTCTTGGCCGGAGCGGCCCCCTGCGCGCCGAGCACGGCTGGCGCGGCCAGGGACGCCGCAGCCGCCGCCATGAAAGACCTCCGGTTCATACGCTCACTGCCGATACGGTCCCGCATCTTGCGCCTCCTCACAGGGTGAGCTTTGTCTGCTCCGAACGGGTGGTCGTGCAAATCTGGAAAGGACGGCAAACCATGAACAGGGCATACTATACAACAAAGAGCGGGGCGGATAAAGGAAATTCAAGGGCCCGAAGGAGGTGTGGGGATGTCCAGCAGGCGGGACAAAAAAAGGGAGAGATCGCTCTCTCCCCCGGGCCGCAGAGCCTGACTCAAAAATCAGTGAACTCGTTCTCTTCCAGCGGGATTAGCTTTTCCGGCGCCACAGTCCGCCCATTGTTGCCGTTCCTGCGCTCCGCGGGTCCGGCCGGGTGCCCCGGCTTGAGCCCCGCTGTCCGTTCGTTTCCAGACCGGGAGATATCTTGCGCCGCAGCCTTGAGCACGGGCCTGGCAGGTGCGGCAGCCGGACGGCTCACGGCTGGAGCTCGCCGTCCCGCCCCTTGCGGGGCACGGTCCTTCGGGGCGGAGGGAGCCGCCGCCGACCTGGAGCTCATGCGGAAAGTGCCGAGCATCCCGCTCAGCTCCACAGCCTGGCTGTTAAGCTCCTCGGCCGCGCTGGCCGATTCCTCGCTGCCTGAGGCATTGGCCTGGGTCACCCGGTCCATCTGGCTCATCGCGGAGGTGATCTGCCCGATCCCCTTGCTCTGCTCGCCCGCCGCCACCGCGATGTCCTCCACCAGCTCGCTCACCCTGGCCGACTCGGAGACGATGTCTTTCAACTGCTCGTCCAGCTCGCCGGTGATCCGCACGCCGGTCTCGGAATTCCGCACGGCTTCCTCGATCATCTCGGTGGTGTTGCGGGCGGAATCGGCGCTGCGCTGGGCCAGGGAGCGCACCTCCTCGGCCACCACGGCGAAGCCCTTGCCCGCCTCGCCGGCCCGGGCCGCCTCCACCGCCGCGTTCAGGGCCAGAAGGTTGGTCTGGAACGCGATCTCGTCGATGGTCTTCACTATGCGGGAGGTCTGCTCCGAGCTCTGCTTGATTTTCTGAATCGCCTCGATCATTCTCTGCATCGACTGGCCGCCGCGGCCCGCCGCGTCACGGGAGTTCTGGGACAGGGCCCGGGCCTGGATCGCTTTGTCCGCATTCTGGCCGGTCATGGAAGCCATCTGCTCCAGGCTGGCGGAAATCTCCTCCAGCGAGCTGGCCTGCTCGCTGGCGCCCGCGGCCAGGCTCTGGCTGCCGGTCTCGATCTGGCTGCTGGCCGCGCCCACCTGCTCCACCGCCGCGCTCACCTGCTGAAGCGCCTCCTCCAGCGCCTCCAGCATGTGGTTGACATTCTGCTTGAAAGCGGCAAACTCACCCTTGTACTGTCCCTCGACCCGAGGGGAGAGGTCGCGCCGCGAGGCGCTCTCCAGCACCGAGGAAATCTCGCGCAGCGGGTCGACCACGGCGTCCAGGGTGCGGTTCACCCCCTCGACGATCCGGGCGTACTCGCCCCGGTGACGGGCGACATCGGCGCGCACTCCCAGCGAGCCCTCCAGGGCCGCCTGGATCAGGCCCTGCACCTCGGTATTCATCTCTTTCAGGCTGTCCACCATCTGCTGCATCGATTTACCCAGGGTGTCCCGTTCCGAGATCACGGCAACCTCGCGGCTAAGGTCGCCCGCGGCGATACTCTCGACCAGGGCGGCCCTTTCGCGCTGGAGAGCCTGCATGCTGCGGAAAGCCCCGGCCAGGCGACCCACCTCGTCCGCGGAGCTGTAATCCAGCTCCGACTGCAGGTCCCCTTTCTGCATGGCCTCGGCCGCGGACATCAGCCTGCGCATCGGCCTGACCACCAGGCGCAGGATCGCCACGATCAGACCGGAAACAGCCAACAGGACCACGCCCAGCCCCAGGAAAGCGGCCCAGACCGCCATGCGGTCGCTGGCGGCGTAGGCCTCCGCGTTGTCCATGCAGAGAGCCACCATCCAGCCGGTCTGCTCGCTGGTGGTGAAAAAGGCGGTCTTTTTCTCCCCTTGCCAGGTGTAGTTGACCAGGCCGGTCTTTTTCTCCCGCATTTCTTTGCCGAAAGTCTCGTTGCTGAGGTCCAGCTTCAAGATATTGGCCTTGTCCGGGTGGACGATCATCATCCCATCCGCGTCGGTCACGTAGACATATCCTGTCTCACCGACCTTGATGTCGCCAATCAGGCGGTCGGAAAAGGCCTCCATGTCCACCGGCCCGCCGATGATACCGATCACCGCACCGTCCTGCTTGAGCGGCACGGTGATCAGCAGCACCGGCTTACCGGTGGCCGGCGACAGCCCCGGCTGGCTGACCCAGGTGACACCCTGGCGGGCTTTCTCGATGTTTTCGGCGTAGACCGGGGTCCTGGCCACCTCGATGCCCACGGCGGAGCCGCCCGTTCCATCCAGGAAAATGGTCCCGTCGGGACGGGCCAGGAACAGGGCCTCGAACATGCCGGACTTCCGGAAATAGGCTTCGAGCCGCTCACGCGCCTCATCCGTACGGTTGCCCGCGCAGGCGTCTACGAACAGTCTCTGGATCGCCAGCAGCTCGACCTGCGAGATCAGGTCCTGACGCCAGTAATCCACATCCTTCGACACCACTTTGACCATTTCACTGGCGTACTTGTCGTTCGTCTGCTCCAGACCGTCGTGTGAAACCCGGAACAGGATCACTCCCATCAGGAGGATCGAAAGGGTGCTCAACGGAACGAGCACGGCAAGAAGTTTCGCTCTGAGACTCACGGTAAACTCTCCTTTTGACTTTTCTCAAGCTTTCGACTGTTGTAACCGACTCGTTTCAGGTGATCAATCGTACGTTCTGCCTGTCTACGGCGGTCCGCCACGGGCTTACGCCGTCACCGCGGGTTCGAATTGCCTCAGCTCCTCGAAAGCGATCACGCGCTCGATATCGAGCAGGATCACCACTTTCTCCTGGCTCTTGCCCAGGCCCTGGATGAACCCTGTATCGACCCCGGAGCCGAAAGAGGGGGTTTCCTCGAATTGGATTCCTCTATGTTCCGCACCTCGGATACACTGTCCACCAGGGCCCCCACGGCGAGAACACCCTCCGCGGAGGCTTTCTCGACCACGATGATGCAGTTCTGGGGGCTGTCCGGCATGCCCGGCATACCGAAGCGCCGTCGCAGATCCAGCACCGGTATGACTTTGCCCCGCAGGTTAATCACCCCGCGGACAAACTCCGGAGCGCGCGGTACGCGGGTGATCCGGGTCAGGCCGATGATTTCCCGGACTTTCAGGATCCCGAGGCCGTATTCCTCAGCGCCCAATCTGAAAGTGAGGAATTTTCCGGCCGGAGCGCCTGTCTTTTCCTCCATGCTTTGCATCCCTGTCCTCCTCGTTTTACCGTCGTTTCACATCTCGACCGTGGCAGCGGCCGCAACTGCGCGACCTACGATCTGCATGGAGGAATAAACTTGGAGAATTTTCATTTATTAGGGCATAGCGTTTTTCAAGTTTTTGTTAGATAAATGCAGTGTAATGATAGAGTTGTTAAACCGGAGCGCGGTCTCAGGCCGGGGGAGAAAGCAGCTCGGGCCGGACATCCGAAAGCCCTGGCGAGCTTTACAGGCTTTTGGAGAAGCTGTTTCAGGGGGGGTATTTCTCAGGACGGGCGGACAGGAGCACGGTCGGCGGGCCGCCACATGCGGTCCGGGGTGCGGGCGCAGCGGTGACATTTGGCAGCAGGCTTCATGGAGTGTTGGTTCGCGGCAGGCCTTGACACTGATCGGATGCAGCTCGAGCGTTTCTGCGGGCGGGGTGTCCGGCAGGCAAACCCGCTGGAAAATAAAAAAGGGGGAGAGTTGCCTCTCCCCCCAATCGGGACCGACTCAGAAATCCTTGAAATCGCTCTCATCCAGTGGTATCACCTCTTCGGGTCGTTTCACCTTGCCTCTATCGCTCTTTTCCTCTCTTCTGGTCTTAGCCCCGTTTCCTCTGGCCAGTATAATCCCGTCACTCTTTTTCGGCCGTTCGGTCTTTTCGGACAGCGCCGCGGGCCGGACCGCGCTCACGGTGGCGACACTTTCCCTGTTCTCCGGATCGGCAAAACGGTAACCGCGTTCAACTCTGTGCGTAATCGCTCTCTGCCCGTCGGATCCGCTCAGGCGGAAAGTGGCGAGCATGCCCTGCAGCTCCTCGGCCTGGCTGCTCAGCTCCTCGGCCGCGCTGGCCGACTGCTCGCTGCTGGAGGCGTTGCTCTGCGTGACCCGGTCCATCTGCGTGACCGCGGTGGTGATCTGCTCGATGCCCTGGGCCTGTTCGGCCGCGGCGGCCGAAATCTCGGACACCAGGTCGCCGACTTTGCCGGCATGCTCCACGATCTCTTTCAGCGCCTCGGCCATCTCAGCGCTGATTTTCACTCCGCCCTCGGCATTTTTCACCGCGCCCTCGATCATCTGGGCCGTATTCTTGGCCGCCTCGGCGCTGCGCTGCGCCAGGGCGCGCACTTCCTCGGCCACCACGGCGAAACCCTTGCCCGATTCCCCGGCCCGCGCCGCCTCGACCGCGGCGTTCAGGGCCAGAAGGTTGGTCTGGAACGCGATCTCGTCGATCGTCTTCACTATCTTGGCCGTCTGGTCGGAACTCTCCTTGATCCGGCCGATCGCCTCGGTCATCTTCGTCATCGATTCCCCACCCTTGAACGCCGAGTCCCTGGCATTCACGGATAGAGCCTGCGCCTGCTTGGCGTTGTCTGCGTTCTGACGGGTCATGGAGGAGAGCTCCTCCAGGCTGGAGGAGATTTCCTCGAGGGAACTGGCCTGCTGGCTGGCCCCAGACGCCAGGGTCTGGCTGCCCACCGCGATCTGGTCGCTGGCCGAGTTCACCTGGTAGACCGCCTCCGCCACCTGACTCATGGCCTGCTCCAGCGAGTCCATCGTGGAATTTACATTGTTCTTGAAATCGGCGAACTCGCCGTTGTATGACCCATCGACCCGGCGGGTCAGGTCTTTTTCCGACGCGGCGTTCAGGACCTCGGAAATCTCCCGCACCGGGTTGACCATCGCATCCAGGGTCTGGTTGATTCCCTCGATTATCCGGGCGTAATCCCCCTTGTGCCGGGCCACATCGGCGCGCACGCTGAGCTTGCCCTGCACCGCGGCCTCGATCAGCGCCTGGACCTCGCGGTTCATGCCTTTCAGACTCTCGGCCATCAGGGCCATCGACTTGCCCAGGCTGTCCCGCTCGGAGGCGATGGTCAACTCGCAGGTCAGGTCGCCCCGGGCGATACATTCGACCACCGCGGCTTTCTTGCGCTGGGCGGCCTGCATGTTGCGGAACGCTTCGGCAAGCTGACCCACCTCATCACCGGAAGTATAGCTGACCCTGGATTCGAGATCGCCTTTTTCCATCGCCTCTGCCGCTGCCATGATATTCTTCATGGGGGAAACAACCAGCTTGCTGATCGGCAGGATTATGAACACCCAGCATAAAACCATTATTACTATACAGAGTACAGTCGCATAATGGCCCAGCTTGCGGCTGGCGGCATAGGTCTCTGAATCAGCCAGGCTCATCGCCACGATCCATCCGCTCTTATCGCTGGTCAGGAAATAGGCCGCCTTGTCCACGCCTTTCCAGTTGTAACTGTACTTGCCGTTCTTAAGCTTTAAGATTTCCCGACCGAAATCCTGCTGCTTCAGGTCCAGAGACAGGATCTGCTCCTTGTCGGGATGGGCCACGACAACACCGTTCTCATCAGCCACGTAGATATAACCGGTCTGGCCGATCTTGGTCTTGTTGACATAAATTTTTGAGAAAGTTTCGAGCTCCACCGGGCAGCCGATGATCCCCACCAGCTTGCCCTCGACCATGACCGGAGCAGTCACAAGGACCACCGGAAGGCCGGTGGCCGGACTCTTGCCAGCGTGACCGAAAAACTCCTCACCCTGCTGCGCTTTCTGGATATTGGGAGCGAACAGCGGAAAGCTGGCCACGGCTACACCAACCGATTTCCCGTCTATCGCGTCCGCGAATATCGTCCCGTCCGGATGCGCCAGGAACAGATTCTCCAGCATCCCATCCTGCTCATAATAGTATTTCAGACGGTTACGGGCCTCATCCAGATTCTGGCCCTGGCAGGCCTCCTCGAACAGCGTGTTCTTGGAGAATATCATGAGCTGGCTCATCTTGACCCGCTGCCACTCGTCCACCTCGTCGGCCTTGATTCTTATCAGCTCGGTAGCGTATTTATCGTTGGTCTGCACCAGTCCTTTGTACGACATCCAGTACAGGATGACAGCCATCGAACCGATTCCGACGATACTCAACGGGATAAGCACGAGCAGTAATTTGGCCTTGAGACTCATCTGCCTTTTCATAACGGGTCTCTCCTCGAATCCGGTTTATAAGGCCCATGCAGAGTAAAGCGTCCCCGATCCATCGAGTGGCCATCCCTGGCCCCGGGGCGGCTTCCCGGCGCGCAACCTGCAAGGCCTTTCCTATTCCTCCTGAGCCACGGAGGATTCGATCTGTGCCAACTCCTCGAACGATATAACCCGATCGATATCGAGCAGTATGATGACTTTCTCCTGCGACTTTCCCATGCCCAAGATGAAACCGGTGTCCACGTCCGTGCCGAACTCGGGGGTTTCCTCGATGTTTGACTGTGCGATATCGCGCACCTCGGAGACGCTGTCCACCAGGCCGCCGATCAGCAGCGAGCGGTCCTGATGCATGACCTCGACCACAATGATACACGTTTCAGCAGTATCATCGACCTGCGACATCCCGAAGCGTGTGCGCAGGTCCATCACCGGAATGACCTTGCCGCGAAGGTTGATGACGCCGCGGATGAATCCCGGGGTGCGCGGCACGCGCGTGATCCGCGTCAGGCCGATGATCTCCTTGACTTTCAGTATCTGGAGCCCGTATTCCTCTTCCGCCAGTTTGAATGTCAGGTATTTCCCCGCGAGCTGGGTTGCCATGGCTTCACCTCTAAGCATCTGACCCTCCAGGATGTTTGTTCCGGCCCGGGTGAGCCTGCGCCGGAGACAGCTTGATGAACATTTTAGGTACACCACAATTTTCCTGATTTTTAAAACAGCAAGTAAAATGCCATAAAATCATCTGTGTCTTATTTGTATATTATCGAACAAATTAGGCTCTTTTTGTCCAAAATGCCCACTGGCGGACTCCTTTGCAGAATTGTCATTTCCGCACGATTTCGCACACACTGTTTGAATTCGGTCAGTTATGCTTTTTGGCTCGATATCAGGAAAAACGGAGCACGGGATAGGGGGGAGAGCGGCAGGCGCGCCAGGTTTTGCGACCGAGGATTCCGCGGCTTTGAATATGGCCGCGGCCACTGTTGCGCAGGGATGGAAAAACCCCGCTGCCTGCCACCGGGGCGGCTTGCAGCGGGGCTAAGGCTTTTGGGGGAGACGGCCGGCAAACAGCGCGAGCCCCGGACCTCGCGAGCCCCTCCGGCTAAAGGCTCAATGCTGGGCCAGGCGCAGCACACCGGCCGGTCCGAACGGCGGCACCTCCACCACCAGGGTCTCATCCCCCTCCAGGCTGGTCCGAAGCGGCACGGGCCAGGAGACCCCGGCCGCCTGCCAGCTCGCCCGCAGCACGGTCCGGGAGTCGGTGGTGCGCAGGCGCACGGTCACTCCGCGGCGCAGGCTCTGGTCCGACAGGCGCACACCCGGCCGGGTCAGCACCACCACCAGGTCGCGCTCGCCGCCGCGCTCGGGCGCGGGGACACGGTAGATCTGGCCGCTCACGCCGTGGCTCAGCTCCAGCGCCCCGGCCTCCAGCACCCACTGGCGGCCGCGCAGGTTGGAGAACAGCGGACGGTAGGCCTTGTCCAGGGTCGGATCGACAGCCAGTTGCTCGTGGGAGGGCAGCACACCCCAGAGAAGCTCGCCCTGCAGGGCGAACTCCACCGCGCCGGGAGCGCCGTAGGGACCGCCCGGCGCGGGCCGTGCCACCAGGGGGCGGAACAATCCAAGGAAAGCCGCCGCGGGTATATCTTCCGGCCGGGCGGGATCGACAGTCAGGATATCCACCCCCCGGCCCAGGGCGGCATGGGGTGGAGCGGCCGCCAGCACCAGCTTGCGCTCCTCGTGCACCCGGTCGATCAGTTGCGCCCCCAGGCCGGTCTGGTTGAACCCCAGGTACCAGGCCGGACGGTTTCCGACCGCGCTCAGGCTGTCGTCGTGGGCCAGGTCCAGGCCCACACTCTCCCAGCCGTCGAAATAGTAGCCGCCGGCCAGCGGATAGAGGTCCATCAGCTTTTTCTGCTGCTCCAGCAGGTTTCGTCCCCAGGGTCCCTCCGCCGCGGCGTGCATGAACAGCTCGCCGCCGCCGCCGTCCAGCTCCGCTCCGCTCTCGTCCCGGGCGATATCCTCGCGCCACTGGCCCAGGGCGATCTCGCGGTCGCAGACCTGGCTGAACGCTCCCTGGACCACCGAGCGCACCTCGGCCTGGGCCAGTCCATCCAGCGCGGCGCGGACTTTCTGCACCGTGACCTGGCTGTAGCGTCCCCCGCCCAGGGTGCAGTCCCAGGCGAAATCATCGAAACGCAGCGCCTGGGGCAGCACCCACTCGCCCGGACGGCGCCAGTTCCAGACTATCTCGGCCAGGGTGATCTCCTGAGTGCGCAGGCTGTTGTAATTGGCCCCGCGCACATCCGGCGGATCGATCAGGCTCAGGGCGCCGTCACGGCGGCCCGCGCCGGCCCGCGACTCGAAATACTCGCGGTAGCGCTCGGCATAGGCGCCCAGCGCCGGACGCCAGTCCGGGTCGACCCCGTAGAGCCAGATACCGGTCTGGAGCTCCTGTCCGGGCCGCACCCCCAGCAGGTCGAACCGCACGCTCAGCCAGTCCTCGCCGCCGCCGGAGGCGGCCAGGCCCAGGGGACGGCCCTCCAGGTCGGCGCTGAACGTGACCCGCACCGAGCGCGACTCCAGCGGCGCCGCCACGGCCAGCCCGGGGCCGCCGGGACGCCAGAACACGGCCAGCGGCACCGCGGTGCGCTCCACCGCCTCACCCGCCGGGCCGCAGGTATACTCGAACGAGGTCCCGCCCTCCAGGTCCAGCGGCTCCTGCCCCGAGGCGGTCCAGAACCGGCAGCCGCGGGTCAGGGGAACCAGGTAGGTCACGCTGACCGAGTGCAGGGTGTCATCGCGCGTGGAAAGCCAGGAGCTGATGAAAACGCCCTCGCGCTGCCCGGAGACCTGCTGCCTCAGACTGAGCACGCTGCCCGGGAAACGCTTTTCCAGCGTAACTCCAGTCTCGCCCTCGCTGAAAGAGGCGACATCGGCTTTCATGCTGCGCTCATCCAGCACCGCCCCGCTCAGACCGTCCTCGATCACCAGGGCCAGCGCCGACAGGACCAGGCTGTCCGTGTTCTCCGGAGCCAGCTCCAGTCCCGGTGGACGCACCCGTCCCCGCGGCACACCGTCACCCGAGCGCAGGGTCAGCGTGACCCCCGCCCCCTCGACCAGAGCGGATTTCTGGGTGACTTTCTTGGGCGGCGGCTCCAGGGTGCAGGACAGCGCGAGCAGCGAAAGGCTCAACAGTGCGCAGGCAGACAGCCTGCCCGCCCGACGGTAGAAGTTGTGTCCCACTGAGACCTCCGGATTGAACCGATCCAAAACCATTTAACGTGCCACACCGGCCCGTCCGTGCGCGGCCGGATAAATTGACAGGCTCAGCCCTGCGCCGTGCGCACGGCATCCCTCAGCAGCCCGGCCACGCGGCGCGGCCCCAGCACGGCCATGATCCGGGGCAGCTCCGGCCCGTGCATCCTGCCGGTCAGGGCGACCCGCACCGGCATGTAAAGCTGCCGACCCTTGACCGAGGCGGCCTGGCCGGCCTGCTTGAGCAGGGCCTTGAACTCCGGTTCTCCGGCGCCCTCCTCCAGCGCCCCGACCACGGTGGCCAGGTTTTCCAGCAGGCCCGTGGGCTGCGCCGCCCGTAGGATCTCCAGCTCCTCCGCTCCGCTCACCGGAGCGTTCCGGCCCTCGAACAACTCGAGCTGGGCCTTTATGTCCTCCAGCAGCTCCAGGTTGTCCCGGCAGGCCGCGGCGATCTGGCGGAACTGACCTTCCGAGAAAGCACCATCGCGCCCGCCGGTGAACTGTTTCAGTATCTCCACCAGGACCGGCTCCTCCAGTGTGCGGATGTGGCGGCCGTTGAGCCAGCGCAGCTTGGTCGGATCGAACACCGCGGCGCTGCGGCCCAGGCGCTCGAAATCGATCTCTGCGCAGAGGCGCTCCACGGAGAGGAACTCCTCGCCCGAAGGCGAGGACCAGGACAGCAGGCTGAGGTAGTTGATCAGCGCCTGGGGCAGGTAGCCCGCCAGGCGGAACTCGCCCACGCTGGTGGCGCCGTGGCGCTTGCTCAGGCGCTGGTGGTCCGGGCCGAGGATCATCGGGATATGGGCGAAATCCGGGACAGCGGCCCGCAGCGCCCGGTAGAGCATCAACTGGCGCGGGGTGTTCGACAGGTGGTCGTCCCCGCGCACCACGTGGCTGATCCGCATCCGGATGTCATCCACCACCACGGCGAAATTGTAGGTCGGACGGCCATCCGCCCGCAGCAGCACGAAATCGCCGATGTTGTCGTGGTTGATCGCCACCTCGCCCTTGACCAGGTCGGCCCAGGCGCTCTCGCCCTCCGGGACCCGCAGACGGATGGAGGGCTCGGTGGCCTCGCCCACCTCAGGCCCGCTCAGCTCGCCCCGGTAGACCGGCTGCTCGCCCGCGGCCAGGCGCCCGGCGCGGAAAGCCTCGAGCTGGCTGTCGCTGGCGTGGCAGACATAGGCCTCGCCGCAGTCCACCAGGCGCTCGGCCGCCTCCCAGTAAAGGGGGCCGCGCTCGCTCTGGCGATAGGGGCCGTAGGGGCCGCCGCAGTCGGGTCCCTCCTGCCAGTCGAGTCCCAGCCAGCACAGGTCCTGAAGGATCGACTCCTCGCTTTCGGGGCTCGAGCGCGCCGTATCCGTGTCCTCGATCCGCAGGATGAACTGGCCGCCGTAGTGCCGGGCCAGCATCCAGTTGAGCACCGCGGTGCGCGCGTTGCCGATATGCAGCAGTCCTGTGGGCGAGGGGGCGAACCTGACCCGGAAAGCACTGTCCGACATGATCAATTCTCTTTCTCTGTGATTCCGTTTTCGGAAGAGTTCCCGGCCCGTTTTTTGAGGAACCTGCGGCGCTCGATCCGGAATATTCTCCAGCCCAGCAGCAGCACCACCACTGCGGCCAGGCCCAGGGCGATGTTCACATCCCGCAGCACGGTCTTGATATAGGCCCAGTTACGCCCCAGCGAATGCCCCAGCCAGACCAGAATCGAATGCTGGACCAGGATCGAGACCCCCACCGGGACAAGGAAACGCCAAAGCTTGAAACGGCTGATCCCGGCGAACAGCGGCACGATGGAGCGCAGCCCTACCAGGAAACGGCTTAAAAACAGCGCCCGGATGCCCCAGCGGCGGTAGAACAGCGCGGCCCGCGGCAGCAGGCGTCCGGCGAACAGGTGTGGGTGACGGCGGATGAAATCGCGCCCGCGGCTGCGCCCGATATAGTAGATCAAGATGTTGCTGGCCAGGTTGCCGAAAGCGGTCCAGAACAGCACCGGCAGAGGCCTCAGGATGCCCAGCCCTGCCAGGTAAGCCCCGAACACCGTGATCGTATCGCCCGGAAAGGGCGGGAACACGTTCTCGATAAACGCCGAAACGCACAGGAAAACATAGATCAGCCAGGGTGGCAGCGCACCCAGCGTATGAAACAGGAACTGTTCCATGGCCTGAAATCTCCCCTTGTACAGTCCTCTGTCTCAGTCGGTCCCGGAGCCGGCCAGGAGCACCACGGCCAGGGCGGCGATCCCCTCGCCGCGGCCGAGCGTGCCCAGGCGCTCGTTGGTCGTGGCCTTGAGGCTCACCCGGTCCTCGTCCAGTCCCAGCACCCGGGCGACATTCGCGGCCATCTGCGGGAAATGCGGGGCCAGCTTGGGGCGCTCGGCGATCACGGTGGCGTCCACATTGACCGGCCGGAACGCGCGCGAGCGCACCAGCTCCAGCGCCCGCGCCATCAGTACCAGGCTGTCGGCGCCCTTGAACGCCGGGTCGGTGTCCGGGAAATGCTTGCCGATGTCGCCCAGGGCCAGCGCCCCCAGCAGGGCATCCGTGATCGCGTGGGCCAGCACATCCGCGTCGCTGTGCCCCTGCAGCCCGAGCCTGTAGTCGATCCGCACCCCGCCCAGGACCAGCGGACGGCCCTCGACCAGAGGATGAATGTCGTAGCCCTGCCCGATCCGTATCTCCATCGCCGCCCCCCTGTCTCCCAGCCTGAACCCGGCGTATTCCAGATCGCCCGGCTCGGTAATTTTCAAGTTGCCCAGGTCCGAGCGCACCACCCGCACGGGCAGTCCCAGGCGCTCGAACAGGGCCGCATCATCCGTGCCCTCGAACCCGGCCCTGAGCGCAGCCCGGTGTGCGGCCAGAATGGCCTCCAGCGGGAATGTCTGCGGGGTCTGGGCCAGCCAGACAGTCTCGCGGTCCAGGGTGCCGGTCACTACCTTCCCATCCGAGCGCTTGACCGTGTCCCGCACCGGCGCGCAGGCCATCGCCCCCTCGCCCGACTCGGTCAACTCATAGGTGTGCCGTATCACGGCCGGGTCGGCCAGCGGGCGGGCGGCATCGTGGATCGCCACCCGGCCGATCCGCACCGGGTCCAGGGCCTCCAGGCCGCTGAGCACGGAGAGCTGACGGCTGGGGCCGCCCGCCACCACGAGCACCCGCCGGCGCTCCTCCTCCGAAAGCGAGTCGCGGAACTCCTCCAGGTTGCCGGTTGGCAGCACCACGGCGATCTGGATCACCTCCGGGATACCGAGAAACAGATCGAGGCTGTGGCGCAGGATGCTCTTGCCCGCGATCTCGATGAACTGCTTGCGCACCGGTCCGCCCAGACGGAGCCCGGAGCCGCCGCCGGCGATCACCGCCCCCCAGCCGGAGCGCGGCGCTGTGTTACGCCCGCTGTCATCGTTCATCAACCCTTGCCTTTCCGCGCGGGGAACGCCGCCCGCACCGCCTCCTGTAAGCTTTCACAGCCCGCCAGGCTCAGGCCGCGCGGCGCCTTGACCCGGTTCAGTCCGGCCGCGGGGCAGACCACGCGCTCGAACCCGAGCTTGGCGCACTCGGCCAGACGACGGTCGAGATGGCTCACCCGCCGCAGCTCTCCGGCCAGGCCCACCTCACCGATAAAAGCCGTGGCCCGGTCCAGTACAGTCTCGCGCAGCGAGGAGCACAGCCCCAGGCAGACCCCCAGGTCCACCGCCGGCTCCAGCACCCTGAGGCCCCCGGCCAGGTTGAGGAACACATCCTGGCTGGCCAGGGGCAGACTGAGCCGTTTTTCAAGAATCGCCAGCATCAGGGCCAGGCGCTTGCTGTCATAGCCGGTGGAAACCCGCTGCGAGGTGCCGTAGCCGCTGGGAGTGACCAGGGCCTGAACCTCCACCAGCAGCGGCCGCGTTCCCTCCACGGTGCAGACCACCGCCGTGCCGGGGCTCTCAACCGCCCTCCCATCCAGAAAATATCCGGAAAGATCGGCCACCTCCGCAAGCCCATCACCCCGCATCTCAAACACGCCGATCTCGTTGGTCGAGCCGAAACGGTTTTTCACCACGCGCAATATTCTGTGGCTCCAGTTCCCGTCCCCCTCAAAATACAGCACCGTGTCAACCATGTGCTCCAGTATGCGGGGTCCGGCCAGGGCGCCCTCCTTGGTCACATGGCCCACCAGGACCACGGTCAGGCCC
>JAJFUG010000118.1 GCA_021372515.1 bacterium | reverse complement strand
TCTGGAGGTGGATGAGTCGGGGCTGGATGAGATGGACCTGGCGATCCTGCGCACACTGGTGGAAAAATACGGCGGCCGTCCGGTGGGAGTGGGCACCCTGGCCGTCTCCGTGGGCGAGGAGCCGGACACGATCGAGGAGGTGTACGAGCCGTTCCTGATCCAGCGCGGCCTGATCAACCGCACCCCACGGGGTCGTGAGGCCACAGCCGCCGCCTGGCGCCACCTGGGCCTCAACCCGCCCGCCGAAACTCCCCGCGAGGGCCAGAAAGACCTGTTCGGCGAGGGGGAATGAGAACACCTAAACAAGCCATAAGAGAGAGATAAAGAGACATACTAAATCTCCTGTTGGTTTTACCAACGGAGTTGTTATGTCAAAAATAAACAAAAAATATCTTATCATTGCCGCTATTATTATTGTATACTTCTTGTTATTGCGGCAATTCCATAATAACCAAATTACAGATGTACCATTAAAGAAAAACACAGTTGATTCTACTGAACGAACAAAACCGGTTGTTCAAAACAACATCCACGCAGATACAATTACTATCTTGACAATAGACAATAGAGCGCGTTTATGCCCTTATGCCCAGTGCGGTCAAGATGAAGAAATCCTTAGAATCCTAACCGGTACAAAACTCAAAGTTGAAGATTTTATAGTTATTGAAGGTCCTATGTATAACGTTATTTGGTATAAAGTTAAATATAAAGGAAAAGAAGGCTGGGTCAGTGAGTTCGACACTGATAAGGCATCAATGCCTGCTCGATAGATCAAACCGTTTTGTCTGATAAAATCCCCTTAGTCCCCCTTGGTAAGGGGGAGGCGCCGGCCTGCCGGTCGGAGGAGCGGATTCCCCCCTTTCACAAGGGGGGGCAGGGGGGATTTATCAGTATATGCATTTGAACGGGAGGCGATATGCCCGGAGTCGGAAAAATATTGCTGATCGCAGGCCTTGGCCTCGCCGCCCTGGGCCTGGTCCTGATGTTCGGCCCCAAAATCCCCTGGCTCGGCCGTCTGCCCGGCGACATCCTGATCCGGCGCGGCAACGCCACGTTTTACTTTCCAATCGTCACCTGCATCATCCTCAGTGTTGTACTCACCCTGCTGGTGCGTTTGTTCGGCGGGAAATAAGACCCGCAGGCTCAGCCGCAGTCAAGAATCAATATGTGGATTCAAGGCTCACACCATCCTTTCGCACTGGAGATACAATGCCATTACGGCTCTGGGTTCTCGCCCTGGCGCTCGGCCTGACCGGCCTGGCTGCCGGCCCGGCGCGCTGCGCCGTGTACCCGCGTTTCGATCTCGACAACCCGGCCTGTGTCGAGGCTGGGACGGATAACTACACGCTGCGGGTCTATCGCGACCCCTACCGTCTGGAACTGCGGCGCGGCGGACAGGTGATCGCAGCGGGCGAGGCCGGCGGCAGCGCGTTTGTCCGCGGCGGGAGCCGACACGCCCTGATGCGGGTCCTCGGCAGCTCGACTACCGGAGAAAGCCTGTTCCTGCGAGTGGAATGCGAGGGCGGCCAGGCGGCGGAGCTGCGCCTGACCTTTTTCGGCGACAACCTGCTGGTGGGCCTCACTCCGCCCGCTGGCCCCGACTGCGAGCGGATCGAGGAGACTTTCAGCCTCGCCGCAAGCGGGCACTGGTACGGCGGGAAAGTGACAGATGGGCACAACTGGCCGCTGGAGAGCGCCCAGGTGGATGTCGACCCCTTCCCCTCGGACGGCAACCAGACCGCGCCGGTCTGGCTGACCTCGAGCGGGGCCGGGTTCTTTGTCCCCAGCGGCGACCCGATGGGCTTTGCGCTCAACAAGGGCGGCGACGGCAGGTTCCGGTTCAACGTGCGGCAGCGCAGCGTCCTGGAGTACCGGCTCCTGGCTGGGCGCGACATCGTGGAGGCCTACGACAGTTTCACCGCCCTGGCCGGACGGCCCGCCACGGTGCCGCCGCGGGGCTATTTCGCCTATCCCGTGTTCAACACCTGGATCGAGTTCCAGAAAGACCAGCGCCAGGACAAAATCCTCGCCTACGCCCGCACCCTGCGCGAGCGCAAGTTCGGCTGCGAGGTGCTGATGATCGACGACATGTGGCAGTCGCAGTACGGCGACCACGTGTTCGACAAGCAGAAATTCCCCGACCCGCAGGCCATGCTGAACGAACTTCACAAGCTGGGGTTCAAGGTGGTGCTGTGGGAGGTGCCGTTCGTGGACCGCACCGCGGCCAGCTACAAGTTCCTGGCCGACCGGAAATGGCTGGTCCGTGACAGGAACGGCAAGGTGGGGCTCTCCCAGTGGTGGGATGGCACCTCGGCCCTGGTGGACCTTTCGAACCCCGAGGCCTACGCCTGGTTCGTGGGCGAGCTGAAAAACCTCCAGTCGCGCTACGGGGTGGACGGGTACAAGCTGGATGCCGCGGATGCCAGCTTTTTCCTGCCCGGGTTCAGCACCTGGGGCGGCGTGACCGCCAACCGCTACACCGACCTGTACGCCAGCGTGGGGGCGCATTTCGAGATCAACGAGTTGCGGGTTAGCTGGCTCGCTCAAGGGATGGGCCTCGTGCAGCGTCTGCGCGACAAGAACAGCAACTGGAGCCGTGAAAACGGGCTGGGCTCGCTGGTCCCGCACGGCCTGACCGAATCTCTGCTGGGCTACGGCTATTTCTGCCCCGACATGATCGGCGGGGGGTTGGACAGCGATTTCAGCCAGGACCGTTTCAGCAGCATGGACCCCGAGATGTTCGTCCGCTGGACCCAGGCCTCGGCGCTGATGCCGATGATGCAGTTCTCGTACGCGCCCTGGCGCCTGGACCCGGAATCCGAGAAAATCTGCCTGAAATACACCCGTCTGCACGAGCAGTTAGGCGACTACATCCATTCCCTGGCGCAGGAGATGCAACGCACGGGACGTCCGATAATTCGCCCCCTGTTCTTTGCCGCACCCGGCGATGAGAAGGCTTTCCTGGCCCGCGAGGAATTCATGCTCGGAGACCGTTTCCTGGTCGCCCCGGTGGTGGAAAAAGGCGCCGTGGCACGAGAGGTCTACCTTCCGGCCGGGCTGTGGAAAGATTTCTGGAGCGGGGAGATTTACAGCGGCGGCTCCACCCTGGCGCAATACCCGGCGCCGCTGGACAAGCTGCCGATATTTGTCCGCCTGGACTGAGGGCGGCTTTAGAGGCCGCACAGAGTGAGCGATAATTCCGCTGAAAGAGCTTTGAGCCGGGCACAGGTGTAACCGCGCGGGTGACAGAATAGCCGCCCTCAAGGCAGAAAAACAGTCCAAAGCCGGGACAGCCGGGCATTTTAGACGGTTGTCCCGGCCGGGCACGCTCGTTGCATTCTCCCATCCATGCCCCGCCACGGACCCCTGTCCTCCCCCCGGTGTTGTCGGCTGCGTCCAACCCTGCCCCAGGAGGGGTAATGCGTCTCACCCGCCGCTGTGCCTGCCTTGCCACCGCTGTTTCGCTCCTGTCACTGCTCGTCTCGATCCACTCGCTATCGGCTCAGGAAAGCGGGCCGCGTCTTTTCCCGGTCCAGCGTAACGGCCGTTGCGGCTTCATCGACAGTACGGGCCGGGTGGTGATCGGCCTGCGTTTCCAGCAGGCGCAGGATTTCAGCGAGGGCCTGGCCCCGGTCCGTCTGGACGGCAAGTGGGGTTATATCGACCGCAACGGGGAGATTGCCATCCCGCCGCAGTTCAGATTGGCCTATCCGTTCAGCGACAGCCTGGCCCGGGTGGACACCGGCGCGGATGACTTTCTCCGCTTCATCGACCACCGTGGCCAAGTGGTGCTGGAGGTGCTGGCGGTCCAGGCCTGGTCCTGGTCCGGGGGACTGCTGCCGGTGCAGATGGAACTCCTGGGCCAGGGGCTCAAGTGGGGCTACCTGGACAAGACCGGCGCAACCGTGATAGCCCCCGCGTTCGACTCCGCCGGGCCGTTCAGTGATGGCCGGGCCGCGGTGAAAAGCGGTGACGGGTGGAGCGTGATCGACCGCGCGGGGCGGGTGATAAAGGCCGGGTTCGAGCAGGTGACAGCGTTCCGGGAGGGCTGCGCCCTGGTGCTGGCGGGCGGGAAATGGGGCTGTATCGACACGGCCGGGGCGTTGGTCATCCCGCCGCGCTGGGACCGTCTGGAGTTGTTCTATGAGGGCCTGGCCGCGGCCGCTCTGGGCGGGAAATGCTGCTACCTGGGCCGGGACGGCCGCGTGGCGCTCGACCTGGGGGAGCATCCGGAGATGACTGTCTGCTATGCGTTCCAGGATGGGCTGGCTCCGGTGATGACCGCTGGCGGCTGGGGTTTCATCGACAGAACTGGGAAACTGGTTATACCGGCCGGCTATGCCGAGGCGCGCTCTTTCAGCGAGGGTTTGGCCGCAGTGCGGGTGGGGGATAAGTGGGGCTTTATCGACCGGACAGGACGGTTGGTAATAGAGCCGCGTTTCGCCGAGCCGTTGCGTTTCGCGGGTGGCCTGGCCCAGGAGCGCTACCTGGACCGGGTGGGATACGTAGATAAAAGCGGGAAATATGTCTGGGAGGTGTCGCGGTAAGCGGGCTGGCAGATTGGCCGGAGCGCGGGCCTGCGCTCCGGCCGTGCAGCCGCTCAATGGGTGCCGGGGCTGAATCCGCGCAGCTTTATCTCAAGCCTGTAATCGTGACTGTCCATGATGCCGCCGTAGCTGTCGTCCATAATCAGTTCCGTGATTCCCTGGCCTGGCGCGACCGTCCAACTGAAGTCTATGTTCGGGTTCATCCGGCTGGGTTTCCAGCCGTGGCGGGTGCTGTCCGGATACTGGAACAGGTCTGTGTCGAACCCGGAGCCAAATCGGTATTTAGTCCTCGAGAAATACAACCGGCTGTCCCCGGCCACGAGCCAGACTGTGTCCGGCTCCACTTCAAACGCAATCTCCCGTGTAAGAGTTGTGTCCTCGACAGTCCATGAATTGTACCAGGGTGTGTACCGGACTGAATCAGGATCAATTGTCATCCTTACACCTGAGGATGTATAAGTCTCAAGGTGAATATCGAATCTGACCTGCACATCGAAAAGAAATCCACCTTTGTCCAAAGCTGAAACCGAATTGACCTCAACAGTGCAGTCTCCCTGCCGCTTGTAATCAATCGAATAGTTATCAGAATAACCCTGGTTGTAACTCCCTTGCGAGGAGTAGGAATAGTCGTACACCCAACGCGCGCCCGGAGCCAGGGGGAACATGCTCAGGAAATCCTCGCAGCCGCGCACTGTGACCCAATCCGTGTCCAGCGGAAGGCCGGCTGCGGCGGACTGGCTGGCGGCCGTGCTGGGGCTGAGCCGGGCTTGCTGTGTCGGCACGCTCGAGACCACGGAACGGACATACAGCATCCTGTAGGAGTTTCCGTTCTGAAGGCAGTAACGCCGGTCCGTGTAATCCGTCTCGGCTGAGAGCACCTGCCACGACCGGCCATCCAGTGAGACCTTGCCGTCCGCGACCTCGAAATAAAGGTGGTTATCATCGCTGATGAACTTGCCCTCCTGTAGAGTGGACAGGTCATCGCCGACCCAGGTTCCCCGACGAACGAGCACCCGGGTGCTGTCCGGCGGCAGTGAACAGGCCAGGCTGTCGTATTGCGCGATCCCTTTGGTCCAGGCTACGCGCAGCCTGGAATCCTCTTCGGGCTGGATGTAGAGCAGACCGTAGCGCGGATAACGGTCCGGGCTCGTGGTCCAGAGGAAATGCAGACGGTACCTGTCAGCGCTCCGCTCGGCGCGCAGGAAAAGGGCCGGGTCCCCGGACCGCTGCGGGTCGGGGACCGAGGCGACAGAAGCTGAATTCCCGCTCAATCTCAGGAATGTCACCCCCTCCAGCAGCCACTCGCCGTTAAGGTCAGACGGCAGAGCGGCTGTCACCCAGGGGCCGCTGGTGTCGATCTCCGTGGCCTCGGGCTGCGACTGCTGCGGGGCCAGGGGATTGTCGTTGCCGCAGGCGGAAAGCAGAATGGCCGCGAATACCGCCAGGATGAGCAGGTACGGTTTCATCTCATCCTCCCGACTTGTAATGCCCACGCTGCCGCAGGCTGAACATGGAGAGCACACAATACGGTCCTACTCTCCCGGTGTGAATTCTTTAAGGCTCAGTTCGTACTGCGTGTCGTACCCGCCATCGATCCCGCCGTAACTGTCCCGCGCCCGGTAGTAGGACAGCCCCTGGCCGGAGCTGAACAGAAAGGAGATGTCGGGAATGTACATATCCTCCCGGTTGAACGCCCGCAGATCGGGGCAGAAGAAAATGTTATAGGCGAACATCTCCCCACTGCGGTGCTTGCGCTGATCGAACAGTACTTTCTTGCCATCCAGCTGCAGCCAGACCTGCTCCGGGCCGACCTCCAGCCGGCAGGTGCGCACGATTGTCGTATCCGCGTAGATATAAGTCGTATCCAGTTTTTCCGCCTCGGGGTCCATGTAATTTATCGATACGACGTGCTTCGTCTGGCCGCTGATCCAAAAGGTTTCGACCAGCTCAAAAATCCGGCTGCCAGAGACCGGACCATCCGCCGCGCTCAGCACCCGCAGCTCGACCGAACCGTGGCGGGCGTAGTTGTAGGAATAGTAACTGATCGGGTAAGGTTCCGATCTTCCGTAGTCCGAATAGCTGAAATCGTAGCGCCAGAGCGCACCGGCCTTGAGCGGCATAACCTCGTAGAAATCCACATATTGATATATGTAGACCAACTCTCCCTGTTTCAGGGCGCGGGCCTCCTCCGCGCTGGCTGCGGTGCCCAGGCTCTGGCTGACCTGATGATGATTATATGAATAATAGAAAAGATGGATACAGCAGTATGCGCCGTTGCTTTTCAGGATCAGGCGCTGCTCCGTATAATCGGTCTCGATGCCGGCTATCTCCCATTCCTTGCCGTTTATCGCAATGCGGCTGCCGTTGAGAGAGATGTCCAGGCTGTAGTCATCACTGACCCAGTTGCCGTCCGGGATCGAGACACCCTTATCCTGGACCCAGGTGCCGCGCAGGAGCAGGCGGCGGCTCTCATCCAGCCACAGCCCGGCTGCCTCTTCTACACTACCGGCCGAGGTGATGGTCCAGACAGCTTTGAGCGCGGACCCGTCCAGCGGCAATAAATAGAGGAGCGCATACCTGGGCGCGGTCTGACCGACCGATTCCCGCAGCAGGAGACGTAGCTGGCTGCCGTGGCTGGAGCACTCGGCCACGGCGTAGCGGTAAGCAAAGTAATGGGTGCTGGCGGAACCCCGGTAGATTGTCACCGAGTCCGGCGCTATTGTCAGCAGGCTGGCGCCCTCGTAGAGCCATTCCCCCTCCAGACCCGACGGCAGAGGGGCCGCCACCCAGGGGCCGCTGGTGTCGATCTCCGTGGCCTCGGGCTGCGGCTGCTGCGGAGCCACCGGGTTGCCGTTGCCGCAGGCGGCCAGGAGAATGGCCGTGAGAGTTGCCAGGATGAGCAGGGAGGTTTTCATCTTTGTGTTCTGAACGGGAGTGGATACCAGCAAGATATTTAATAATCACAATTGCAATGAATGTGCCAAATTGAAAAAACCTGATGAAATGGATATAACGTTGCGCGGGTGGGTTGATTGACGCCGCTCCGGGCGTTGCGGGCTGTCCGGCGCGACTGTGCCGCAAAGAGGGGCGGGATGTTACCGTTGCCGTAACAACTGTCGCTGATTCAGAGTGGAGAGTCGGCTGTAGCGGGCCGGAGCCGCACCCTTCTCCCGCCCCGGGCCGCGCTCTCGTACAGGGCCAGGATCACTGCCAGCGCCGCGCGGCCGTCGCGCCCAGTGCTGAGGCTCGGCTCGCCGCTCTCGATCTGGCGGATCAGGCCCTCGAACGCGGCCGTGAACCCGTTGTTGGGCGTGTAGGCGGGAAACTCCGCCCGCTCCAGCTCGGCGAACCCGCTCAGCCGTCCGCTGGGGCGGGCCAGCCACAGCTCCGGCGCGCGGTTGCCCACGCGCAGCACGCCCCGGCTGCCCTGGATTTCCAGCTCGAACGCGAAATAATCCCGCCGCCCGCCGCCCTCGATAAACCCGGTCGCGCCGCTGGCGAACCCCAGCAGCCCGGCTGCCGTGTGCTCGACATTGCGCGGGCCGTGGGCGCGGCCCACCTTGCCGATCACCCAGTCCACCGGGCCGCAGAAATAGTTCATCAGGTCGGTCAGGTGTGTCCCGTCATGGAACAGCGGCCCGCCGCCGAACCACTCCCTGGGTAGCCGAGGCGGCTCGGCCGAGAGCGCCTGGCCGAGGACGCTACGCACCTCGCCCAACTCTCCCGAGCCCACCAGTTCGCGCGCGCGGACAAAATGCGCCCCGAAACGGCGCTCGTGGCCGATAACCAACACGACACCCGCGCGCTCGCAGGCCTCGACCATGCGGTCGGCATCCTCAAGCGTAAGTGCAATCGGCTTTTCGCAGTAGATTCCGCGCACCTTGCCGGACTCTGCGGCGTCCACGACAATCCGCGCGTGCGTGTGAGTGGGGGAGGCGACAGCCAGGATATCGACCCGTTCTTTTTCCAGCAGGTCCAGGTGGGAGCGGTAGAGGAGCCCCACGCCCCAGTCGCGGCCGAATTCGGCCAGACGGTCCGGGTCGGGGTCGGCGGCGGCGACCAGGCGCACCCGGCCGGTGGCTTCCAGGGCCCCGGCATGGGTGCAGGGCTTGCCGCGCAGCGGGTCGCGCTCCAGGCGGCAGCCGATCCGTCCGGCCCCCACCAGGGCCGCGGTCAGGAACCGGGCGGCGGCCATGGGGTCAGTTACCCGCAGCGGGACGGAAGGGTTTTACATCCGCCCGGTTCAGGCCCTCGCCGGCGGCCATGTCGCGGGCGTAGACCAGACTGCGCAGGCTGTGCCACTGCTGCGGGCCGACCTCGGTCCAGGGCTTGAGCGCGGCCAGGTCCTTGGGGTCCACTTTCTCCCCGGCGTGGACTTCCCGCAGAAGGTAGTAGCCGCGGCGGCCGACCTTGCGCTCGGCGCGCTCCACCTGGGCCGGGACTTTGCGTCCGTGGCCGCGCATTTTCTCGGCCAGGCGGATGTCACCGACCATGCGGCGGAAAGCCTCAGGCCCCAGGCTCAGGGCGTGATCCGGGCCAGGGGCGGCGCTGTCCCAGGTGAAATGCTTCTCGACGATGCTCGCGCCCAAGGACGCGGCCAGGGCCGGGGCGAGCGCGCCTTCCGTGTGGTCCGAGTAGCCCACAGGACAACGGAACCGCCGCTGGAGCGTTTGCATGGCGCGCAGGTTGACCGACTCGGCCGGGGCCGGGTAGGCGCTCACGCAGTGCAGAAGGACTATCTCCTTGCAGCCGCCGTGCTTAAGGGCGCGCACGGCCAGGCCCACCTCCTCCAGGTCGGCCAGGCCCGTGCTGAGCAGCACCGGCAGGCCGTACTGGCCCAGGGACGCGAGCAGGGGATGGTGGGTCATGTCGCAACTGGCGACCTTGAACGCGTTCACCCCAAGCTCCACCATCCTGGCCGCGCCGGCCTGGTCGAACACGGTGCAGACAAAGGGGACGCTGCGCTCGGCGCAGGCGTGGCTCACCCGGGCCATATCCTCAAGGCTCAGGGTGTGGCGGCGGTAGATTTCCCAGACCGCGCCCAGCCTCCCGCGCTGCACCATCGCATCCGGGTCGATAAGCTGGAACTTGATCAGGTCCGCGCCGGAGCCGGCGGCCAGGCGCACCAGCTCCAGGGCGCGCTCCACGCTGCCGTCGTGATTGATCCCCACCTCGGCCATGACCGCGCAGGGGTTGTCGCCGCCCACGCGGACATAGCCGGTATGCTCGTTGCCGATACGGACCTGTTTCATTCAGGAGGCTTTCTCGATCAGGGGTTGCGCCTGGGGGTCGGTGCGGACCTGCACCGTGCGGAGCGCCGTGTCACAGAGGCTCTCCAGCTCGGTGCGCGTGTCCGCCACGGCGATCAGATGGCCGAACTTGCCCAGGTTGCTGGTCGGCTCGCGGTACATGTCGCCGGTCTTGTACATAGTAAATATGTTTTTCACTCCCGGCAAGGCGAGTGCTTTGTCCAGCCCCCGCACGGCGGTGATCCGTCCCGCGGCCGGGATGATCGCCCGCTCGGCCGAGACCTTGTTCCAGCGCGGGGTGAGGTCGCCGGGGTGCTCGCCCATGGATATACGGATCGCGGCGCTCATCAGGTCCACCCCGGTGGCGTAGGGATAGGTGAACCCGCTCATGAACCCGCCCGAAAGCCGCGCGGCCAGCTCGCCGATCATCGGCCCCTGCGGGGTGAGCTTGATGTCGCCCTTGGCCGCTCCGATATCGATCCCCAGGGCGCGGATGCCCTGTTTCATCACCCGCACCGCCTCGTTCAGCACCTTTTTGGGCAGGGCGGAGGGCATGGTGTGGCCCAGCTCGATGAAATGCGGCGCGCCCTGGATGATCCGGTCACCGATCCCGGTGATCGCGACACGCCCGTTCCAGACCAGGGCGTCGATGGACAGCTCGGGGCCCTCCATGTATTCCTCTACCAGCAGCATCCCGCTGACCGAGGCGCGGCGGGCCTCGGTGAAAGCCTGGTCCAGGTCGGAGCCGCGGGTGAGCATCTGCACCCCGCGCGCGCCCATGTTATCGGCGGGCTTGATCACGCAGGGATAGCCCAGACGGCGCACGGCGCGGCGCATTTCCTCACGGGTCCAGACATAGACGAACTCGGGCGAGGGCACCCCGTGCTCCTTGAACGCCCGGCGCATCTTGACCTTGTCCGTGGCCCGCTCGGCCACATCGTAGCGGATCCCCGGCAGCTCGAGGGCCGCGGCCACCGCGCTCACTGTGCGGCTGGCATCCGTGCCCACGGTGAGCACGCCGCGGATCGGCACCCCGGCCGCGATACGCCGGGCCGAGAGCACGTTGAAATCCACGTTGCGCGTGCTGACCTCCAGGGCGATGTCGGCCAGGGCCAGCCCCGGCGCGCGGGGGTTGTAGTCGGTCACGACAGTGAGAAGCTCCATCTTCTTCGCCGCCTCGATCAGCGGGATCTGCATGATCCCGCCGCCGATGATGATCACACCCGGTCTGTCCATGGCGGGCCTTTCTCCCTTGTAAGCGCGGCTTGACGGCCGCTTCAGGGGGTACGTACAATCCGGCCGGGCTGCGCCGGAGGTGATTGTCAATTGCCGAACACTTTCTCTCTGCGGGCGCTTTCCAGATAGGCCATGGTTCCGGCCAGGCGCTCCAGGGCGTGGCCATCCACCAGCGCCGCCCCGGCCCGGGCCAGGCCGACCCGCAGCACGGGGTCTTCGATTATCTGCTCCAGGGCGCGGAAAATGCGCTCGCGGTGGGCGGCGTCCTCGGGCGGGGGCGCCAGCGACAGGCCGGCCCGCAGGGCGAAACGCGCCGCGTTCACGTACTGCTCGCGGTGCTGCGGCACGACCAGCACCGGCACGCCCACGCAAAGGGCCTCGAGCATGGTCACCCCGCCGCTCACCACGGCCAGCTGCGCCCCGGAGAACACCTCGTCCAGGCAGCGCAGGCCGCGCAGCAGCCGCAACTCGTGGAAACTGCACGCCAGGCCGCTGGTGTCCACTCCGGGACCCGCCACCAGGCTGACCCGGAAATCGCCCTCCACCCGGTCTATCTGTCCGAGCACGACACGGGTGAGTCCGGCCGGGTCGGAGCCGCCCAGGCTCACCACCACCTCGCGCACGGTCTGAAGCCGCTCGGCCTCTGGCGTGAGACTCAGGCAGGCCGCCGCGCGGGCGTAACGCAGGTCTATCAGGGCCCAGTCCGGGCCGAAGCCGCAGAGCGGCTTGCCCCGGCAGCCCGCCTCCTCGCTGCCCGGCCAGATATGGCTGTCGATCAGGATATGCGACTCGCAACGTCCCGGCCCGCGGTCCTCGATGTCGACCACGAAAAGTCCGGCCCGCACCAGGGTGCTTACATATTCCAGGCTGTTGTCACGCCGGTCGAGGAGCACAAACTGCGCGCTGTCGGTAATGCACAGGTCGGCCAGAAGGTCGGCCTCCTCCTCCGGGCTGCAGGAGCGGGGAATGAAGCTCGCCTCCAGCGCGCGCTCGGCGACAAAGCGGCGGGCCAGCGGGTCCTCGCGGCAGACCAGACGGCTGCGGCCCGGGGCGGCCAGGTTGGCCGCCAGCATGGCGCAACGGGCCAGGTGACCCAGGCCCAGACTGCGCGAGCCGTCGCAGCGCAGGACCAGTCTTTCTGTCAGCGCAAAGTCCATGTGTCCTTCTTTCAGGCCACGGCGCTCACCACGGCCGGCCGCCAGTTTTTCTGGGTCACGTGGCCGTTCAGGGCCGCGTACTCGGGGTTCTCGCACAGGAAACGCACGGCGTTCGAGAGCTTGACGCAGTGGCCCGGACGGTAGAACTCATCGTAGACCAGGCGCATCAGGGTCAGGTCCTCCAGCGTGTCCACGGTCAGGCGCAGCTTGGGGGCGGCCAGGTGACCGGGGGCGCTCAGGCGCAGCACGCGGAAATCCGATTCATGCTCGTAGAGATAGGTGGTCACGTGCTCGCGGTGGTAATCGCGCTTGCCGAAACGGTTCAGGATGTCGAGCAGCGAGCTGGGGAACACCTCGGCGCTGCAACCCAGGGGCAGACCGCTTGTGCCCACCATGTCCCAGCAGCCGGAGCGGCATTCCTCGATACAGTTCTCCAGCATGGGGATATCGATCAGGGGGTTGTCGCCGGTCACGCGGATCGTGATCGGGGCCGGGAAACGCCGGGCCGCCATGTAGAACCGCTCCAGCACGTCCCAGGGGCTGCCCGGGCAGAGGTCGGCCACGCATTCGTGCGCCAGTTCATCGAACAGGTAGGCCTCGGCCGCGGGCACGGCCAGCACCACGCGGTCCACGCCGGAGGTGGCGTGCAGGCGCTCGATCACATGGGCCAGGAGCGGCCGCCCGCAGATATCGGCCATCACCTTGCCCGGCAGGCGCTCGCTCTGCATCCTTGCCTGGAGAATCGCAATAACCTCGTCCATGGTTATTTCTCCGCGTTGAAGTAGATGCTCATCGGCACCTTGCGGCGCTCGTAATTGGCGGTGACATCCACGGCGCTGCGGAACCCGGCCTCCAGAAGGGCCGCGCGCAGGGCCGCGCTGTCGAACATCGTGTAGTGGAAATTGCCGCTGTAGTCCTGGCCGCCGTACAGACGGTTCCGGGACTCGGTGTACTCCAGCCAGCCCTCGACATAGCCGTGGGCGATATAGCCCAGGTTGGGCGTGATAATGTGTATCCCGCCGCCGGGGCGCAGCACGCGGCGCCACTCGGCCAGCACCGCGCCGATAGTGGCGTAGGGGAAATGCTCGATGATGTGGCTCGCCAGGAGCTGCTCCACCGAGTTGTCGGCAAAGGGCAGCCGCTCGATCCGGCAGACAAGATTCGTGGCTGGCAGAACGCGCTCATCGCAATGCAGGAACCCGTCATAGGGCCGCTCGCCGCTGGCCAGCTCCACTTTCATCGTCTCTCTCCGCTCAGAAGCGCCGCTGACCCACGGCCGGCGAAACAATCCAGATAGCGCGCGAACACACTCTCCACGCTCACCCGCTCCAGGCAGTCCTGCATGTGGCCGCACTGGTTGAGCGGGCAGGCGGGGCTGCAATCAAGAGTCTCGAACACCAGCTCCACCCGACTGCCCACCGGACGCCAGGCCCACTCGTTGCGCGGGGCCCAGACCAGAAGGCAGGGCGTGCCGGCCACGGCCGCGGCCAGGTGCGCCGGGCCGCTGTTGTTGCCGATGAACAGACGGCAGCGGCGCAGAAGAGCGACCAGCCCGGCCAGGCCGAGCTTGCCGGCCAGGTTCAGCGCCGGGGTACGCATCAGGGATTCCACACGTGCGGCCAGGGCGCTCTCATCCACGCCGTCGTAGGTGCGCGCCGCGCCGCCCAGAATCACGACCGGTGCGCCGCTCTCCTCGGCCACGCGGTCGGCCAGGGCGGCGAATCGTTCGGCCGGCCAGTTGCGCTTGGCCGCGCCGCTGCCAGGGTGAAGGGCCACCGGGCAGGTTTCCGGGCTCAGCCCGGTCGCCGCCAGACAGCTTTCCACCTGGGCTTCATCCGCCGACTGCACGCGGCAGCCGAAACTGTCCGCCGCGGCCGGACGGGCGAGGTCCAGTATGTCCAGGACATGAAGGTTACGCTCCAGGCGGTGCTCACCGTGAAGGTTCGGGACCAGGTGGCCGTACCAGGGATAGTCCTCACGGCTGTGTCCGAAGCCGATTGTCAGGTCGGCCTCGGCGTTGCGGCTGATCACCCCGGCCCGCGGCATGAACGCGAAATCCAGGCAGAGGGCGAAATCGTAGCGCGCGGCCAGCTCGCGGACAAACTGGCCCAGCTCCGGCTCGTTCTCCTGACTCTTGGGCAGCGGTACGGCCCGGTCCACCGCAGTGGCGCAGACTGCCATCTCCTCAAGGGACGGCCAGAGCAGCGAGACCACCGGGCCGAACCCGGCGTTTTTCAGGCCTTTCAGCACCGGCAGGCTGAAAATCATGTCGCCCAGGCCGTGCAGGTTCAGGCTGAGCACCGCGCCGCGCCTGATTTCAGACCTTGGCATCGCGCACCTCCCGCCAGAACAGTCCGGCGCGGACCATCCAGTTGAGGTTGGAGCCCACCGCGGCCAGGACCAGGCCAGTCAGAGGGAACCCGGCGGCAAGCCCGGCTGCGGCCGCGCCCAGAGCGATCTCGCGCTCGCCGCCCCAGAAAGCCACCCGGCTCAGGAACAGGTGGTCCAGGCGGACCATCGCGCCGGGGTGGGCCAGGCGGACTTTCGACGGCACGGCCTTGAGCAGCGCAACCGCGCTGTAGGCGGCCCAGGCCGAGGAAAGACCGGCTGTGGCTCCGAGTAAAAGCCCCCGCAACGGTGTCCCCTCGGCCGCGCCGCAGCCGTAGCCCACGGCCAGCAGAAGGACCAGGTCGAGGCCGGACAGCAGCACCCGCGGCAGGATTGCCCGTGGGGCGCCCTGGACCCGCACACGGAACAGCCCCTCACGGCTGAACAGCAGCCAGCCGGCCAGGGACAGGCCCACGGTCTGAGGCGTGGTCAACAGGCCCATGAAATAGAGCGGCAGCGCGGCCAGGCCCGATATGCCCAACAGGCGCAGGCCCGGACGCTCGCGGCGCGAGGCCCCGCGGGCCTCCAGACGCCGCAGGAGCGCGGCCAGCTCGGGCGGGAGATTCGCTGCCTCAGGCGCTTTCGCGGACAAGGTATTCATCGTACGGCTCCGAAACTGCGGCGCGCCGCACCCGGAAAAGCTGGAGCGACCACCAGAGGGTTTCAGTCACTATCAGAAGGCTGAGGGTCTGGCGCGGGAAACCCAGCGCCACACCCAGGGCCAGGACTAACAGGTAGACATCATGGGTCAGGCCGAATACCATATT
>JAJFUG010000117.1 GCA_021372515.1 bacterium | reverse complement strand
TGGGGAGGCTACGTCAATGTCGGCGCCTACGAGTGTCTGCCTGGGTGCCAGCCGAAGATGTGCAGCACACGAGGACATGGTGTGGTCAGAGCTCTGTATGAGCGCCATCGGGTCTTCGGCGGAGAGATGGTCCGCAGCGTTGGTGCTCACGCCCTGGCCAACGCCAAGGAAATCGCCACCGAGTACGAGCACGGGACTCGATGATCCGCGCCCTGCTCATCACCGCGCTGGCCGCGGCCCTGTCCTACGCGGCCTGTGACGCCGCCGACCCCCTCAACCGCCGACCCCAAACCACCACCCACAACCAACCGAGGAACTGACCACCATGTCCATCCAAACCCGCACCACCTACCGACTCCGAATCCAGGATTGCGAGAACGGCGCCCTCCTGGCCGCCCCCACCGGCCCCCTCTGCATGGCTCCCGAGATTGCCAAGAGCGCCGAACTCGTCACCCAGGACGGCGAGCAGCTCGTGCTCACCACGGTCCTGCAACGCCTGGGCGGGGACGGCTGCTGGCACACCACGGACGAGACCATCACGGAGGTGCTGTGATGTCGGACACGCGAATCCTCCACGCTGCCCTTTTCACTCCCGGCCCGCGCCACGTCTGGGGAATGCCGATCCGGCTCATCGGCGGCCCCGGCACCGCGAAGTCGGACCTGGTGACCCAGACCTGCCTGGCCGCCGGCCTGCCGGTGGAGGTGGTCATCGCCAGCCTGCGCGACCCCACCGACTTCCTCGGCCTTCCGGTTCCCGGGCCAGACGGCCAGGTCACATACGCAACGCCCGACTGGGCGGTGGCAGCGGCCAAGGCAAAAAACGCGGTGGTGTTCCTGGACGAGATTTCCTGCACGGCTCCAGCGACCCAGGCCGCGCTCCTTCGCGTGGTCTTGGACCGAGTGGTGGGTGGTTTCCAACTACCTTCCGGGGTCCGCATTGTGGCCGCCCAGAACGGCGTCGATGAAGCCGCGGGTGGGTATGACCTGGCCATGCCTCTGGCTAACCGCTTCGGCACCCTGGCCGACTGGCAGGCCCCGAACGCGCAAGCCTGGGGTTCCTGGCTCCTGGGAGCCGGAAACGGCGGCGAGGTGGAAGCCACGCTCGACCCCGAGGAGGAACAGAAACGGGTGATGGCCCTCTGGCCCAACGCCTATGCCAAGGCGGCAGGCTGCATCAGCGCCTTCATCGCGGCCCGGCCCGGCCTGCTCCACGCCCAGCCCGCGGCCGGAAGCCCACAGGCCTCGCTCCCTTGGCCGTCCCGCCGGACCTGGGCCATGGCCACCAGGGCACTCGCCGCTTCCGAGATCCACCACCTGGACGAGGCAGAGACTGATCGCTATGTCGGCTCCTTCGTGGGCATGACCGCGATGGTGGAGCTGCGATCCTGGCTGGCCAATCTCGACCTGCCCGATCCGGCCGCCCTGCTGGATGGCAAGGTAACGTTCTCGCACAACCGCGACCGCTGCGACCGGACCATCGCGATCCTGTCGGCGTGCGCGGCCATGGTGGCGCCCAAAACCGCCGAGAAGCGCGAGCCCAGGGCGGCCGCAATGTGGGCCCTGCTGGCCCAGCACATGGACCAGCCTGACGTCTGCTACACCGCAGTCCAGGCATTATGCAATCGCGAGACCTTGCTCGTCAGGATCGGGGGCAAGGTCAATCAGGATGCCGAGCGGGTGCTGGAGCGGTTCAATCCCGTTCTCCGCGCCGCCGGGATTGTGGGACGCTGATGGCTGCCTCACTGACCAATGACGAGAAGCTGGCGGTCGCGTTCATTGCCGCGCAGAAGACCTGGCCCTATTTCTCCGTTGGGCTGGCCCACCTGGTGCGCCGCTGGGGGAACATCGAGCCCTACCACTCAATGGCCGTCACCCGCCAGGGCGTGCTCGTGATCGACCCGCTTTTCGTGGATGCAATGGAGCCCCAGGTACTGGCGCTGGTGTTGGTCCATGAGCTGCAGCACCTGCTGCGGCGCCACGCCACCCGATCGGATCAGATCGCCGAGGTCAATCGGGAAACCTGGGGCACGGCCGCCGATTTCGAGATCAACGACGATTTCCCGGCCGAGCTGGTCACCAAGGGCGGGGGGCTCCTGCCAGGGCAGCACGGTCTGCCGGACGGGCAGATGGCAGAGGAGTATTACGCCGAGCTGACCAAGCGGGCGGGCGGTAGCCGCGGCCAAGGCAAGTCCGGCGCCGGGAGGGGGAAGCAGGACGGTGAGGGCACTGGTGATGGCGAGGGAAAGGGAACGGGGCAGAAAGGCCAGAAGGGCGGGGTCATGGCCGGCCAGTGCGGGAGCGGTTCGGGCGGGGAGCCGGTCGACGGCGAGCCAGAAGGAGCCGAGGGGGCGCCCGGACGGAGCGAGGCCGATCTCGAGCGCATGCGCGGGGCCACGGCCCAGGCCATCATCGAGCACGCAAGTCGAAATCGTGGCACCGTCCCGGCCGGTCTGCTCCGCTGGGCCGAGCAGATGATCGCGCCGCCGAAGGTCCGGTGGCAGGACAAGCTCACGCGGGCCGTCCGCGGCTCCTACGCGACCGCATCGGGCAAGCTCGACTACACCAGGACCAGGCCGAGCCGGCGCCAGTCCGCCCTGGATTCGATGGCCCGCGTCCTGGGCCGGCGCGCGCCCATCATGCCCGCCCTGTGCGGTCCCCAGCCAACCGTCGCGATCGGGATCGACACCAGCGGATCCATGGGTGAGGCAGAGCTGGTCCGGGCGGTTAGTGAGTCCCACGGGGTGCTGCGGGCGCTTGGGGCTCCGGTGACGTTCCTGTCATGCGACGCCGAGGTCAACGGGGTGAAGCAAATCAGGACCGTGCGCGAGCTGACCCAGACTCTGCGCGGTGGTGGTGGGACGGACTTCCGCCCGATTTTCGCCGCCGTTGAAGCGCTCAAGCCCAAGCCGGCGGTTTTCATCTTCATCACCGACGGGATGGGGCCCGCGCCCGAGTCGCCACCCGCTGGCATCCACACGATCTGGGTTCTGGTTGGCGGGTACAAGCAGGCGCCGTGCGGGTGGGGCGAGCAGATCGCGATTGACGATTGACGATTGATTCTTTTCTTGCGTTTCTTTCTCGGCTGTACTTTAGTGTTCTTGACCATTGACCACCTTGGAGGACCACATGACCACGACAACGACTTCCGAAACCGCAACCCACATCCGCCACGACGTCATCGGCGTGCTCGACGGCCAAGCCGCGGGAGCGCTCGTCTGGTGGGAACTGAGCGGCGAGGTTGACCGCGCGCGCCTTACCGAAGCCTGGGCGCTTGCAGGCTTGGATCCGGACCAGGTCTCCGATCCCGTCAGCTCACGTGAGGCCCTGAAGCGCGCTATGGACGACATGCGAGAGCGGCACCTACTGGTCCGACCGCTGGCTGGGGCCCGCGGGTACAGCCTGGT
>JAJFUG010000116.1 GCA_021372515.1 bacterium | reverse complement strand
GCTCAGACAGGTGCGGCCCCCAAAGGCTGAACTGCGGCGGCCTGACAGCCGCAAGCGTGTTTGACTTCCTGGGATGTCAGGGGGTGTCGTAGGGGCGAACCTTGTGTTCGCCCGTAACATTCTATGTAAAAACCTAACCGGACACTACTGGGGCAAGACCGAAGGGACATCAAGCTTCTTGGGCACGATGAACCATGTCCGAAAGGTATATCCCGCCCCTACATCTGCCCTTGCGTGCCCCGAGGCAGGCCTCCGGCCACTGGCTGGTTCTCAGAGCACAAGCGACAGGCCGTACAGGATCGCGGCGCCGCAGAACCCCATTATCCCCGTGGCCACGGTGTAGACCCGGTAGGCGGTGGGCGCCGGGATCCCGCCCATCTGCGAGACCACCCAGAAAAAGCTGTCGTTGGCGTGGCTCACGGTCATAGCGCCGCAGCCGATGGCCGTGACATCAAGGGCCGGGCCCCAGGGCGTGGCCAGCCCCAGCGCCCCCAGCAGCGGCTGGATTATGGCCGCGCTCGTGATCATCGCCACCGTGCTGCTGCCCTGGGCGCTCTTGAGCGCTGCGGCCAGGAGGAACGGCACCAGCACGCCCGCCTGCCAGCCGCCGATCAAATCCTGCAAAGTCTTGCCCAGGGCGCTGGTGCGGATCACCTGGCCGAAAGCTCCGCCGGCGGCGGTCACGGCCAGAACGATGGCGGTGGACTTGATCCCCTCGATGATCCAGCTGCCGCGCGGGTCGCTGCGCCGGGCCAACCACAGGCTGAGGATCACCCCCACGGCCAGGGCGAACACCGGGTGGCCGAAGCCCTTGAGCAGCGTTTCGGCTTTGCCCAGCTCGGCCGCTGTCTTGCCCGCCGTGATCACCGAGCCCAGGGTGATAAGAAGAAGTGGAACAACTATCGGCAGCGCGGAGCGCAGCGTGCCCGGCGCGCGGGTCTCGGTGGCGGCGGTTTGGGCCGCAGAGGGCTCATCCGCCATCTCGGGCAGTTCCGTGTTCTCGAAACGCCTGGACCACCACCAGCCGATCAGCGAAAGGGCCAGGGCCACCGGAAGGCCGAGAAGTATCACCCGCCCCAGGTCGGCGCCCAGGATCTGGGCCGCTCCGATCGGGCCGGGCGTGGGCGGGACCAGGCAGTGCGTGGAGTACAGCCCGGTGGCCAGGGCCACGGCCAGGGCCAGGCGGCTGATCCCGGTGCGGCGGGCCATCGCCCGGACCAGGGGCACCAGGATGATGAACCCCGAGTCGCAGAACACGGGGATCGAGACTATGTAGCCGGTCAGGTTGAGCGACAGCCCGGTGCGCTTCTGTCCCACCAGGCGCAGCATCGCGGCTGCGATTGACCCGGAGGCCCCGCTGCGCTCCAGGAACACCCCGATCACCGCCCCCAGTATCACCACGATCCCGATCCCGCCCAGGGTGTTGCCGAACCCGGTCTTGATCGCCTCCAGACTCCCCTCTACCCCCATCCCGGCGCTCAGCCCGAACAGGAACGCGCAGCTCAGCAGGGTCAGGAAGGCATCCGCGCGCCAGCGTCCCACCGCCAGCATCAGGGCCGCCACCAGCAGTACGAGAATCACGGCCAGGAACATTCCGCTCACATCGCACCTCGCCTTTGGGGGTTTAGGTTGCACCGGAGGCGCCTAATATAGAGGGCGCAGGCCGGGTCTGTCAACGCGCGCCGCGGCCCGGCCCGACTTGGACTCCTTCAGTCGGCCCGGCTTCCAGGTGGGCCTGGTCTCTGCCAATGTTGCAGCCATACTTTCAAAACGGCGCAACGGCTGTCATTATGGCGCAGCGCTGGGCTGGTCTGTTGGGGTTCCCTGGTGCAAACTATTGATTATAAATGTGTTATAATTTGCGGTTCACTCTGGCACGCGGGTTGCATTTTCTAAGGGGCGAAATTTGAACACGAGGACAGGGGGCCGGGGCCCCGGACAATACAAATCAACACAACACTTACAGGAGGTGTGATATGTCGAACCTGACCAGATGGCAGTCGAACCGCAACGCCTGGCCGCAGTTGCGGGAAAAGAATTACTGGACCTCTCCGTTCGCCGATTTCTTCGACCGCATGCTGGCCGTGGATGACACGCTGGCCGGTTTCCCGGTGGACCTGGTGGAGGAGGACGACCGCTATGTCCTCAAGGCCGAGTTGCCGGGAGTGAAGAACGAGGACCTGCATCTGAACGTGGAGAACGATGTCCTGACGCTCAGCGCGGAGAAGAAAGACGAGTACGAGAGCCGCGACAAGGGCCTCTACCGCCGCGAGCGCAGCTACGGCAAGCTGAGCCGCAGCTTCCAGCTCAACGGGCTGGTCAACACCGACAAGGTGGACGCCGAGTACAGGGACGGTATCCTGAGCGTGACCCTGCCCAAGCGCGAGGAAACCAAGGGCCGTCAGATCCAGGTCAAGAGCAAATAAACGGGTGCCGGACGGGTGGGGTGGCCGGGCGCCGGGGGGATTCCCCCGGCGCCCTTTTGTTTTTCCCCTGCAATCAGATATAGACAAACAATTTGAAAACACTTCAGCGGCCCCGCAGGCCGCCGTTTTTGTTTTTGGGGGCCGCGCATGTCTGAGCCTCCCGCCAGGGTAGCGTGAGGAAGTGAGTGAAAAGGCAGGGGTCTATGACTCCCCTGGAGTCTGGCGGCGATTGCGCGGCAGCGCCGCCGCTGCACCGTGGCAGCGGAATTAAGACTCCGTAAACACTTAAGATTGACGCAGAGTCGCGGTTTGGCCGAGTTTGCGGCCCCCGCTGGCTTTGCTGCTTAGGCCGAAACCAAAGCAGAAATGAGACGGTCAGCTTCAACCTGCAAGTTCCTAACCGGACATTGTTGGGCAAGACCGAAAGGACAAAGGAAAGGACGAGCAGAAGGTTAGTCGCTACGGTCGAGCTACGATGATTCCCTTAGCGGTGCGGTCTGCCTTTTGTGTCCCCGGTTTTCAGAAAATATCCCGCTGCTTGCCGCTCTATGTGTTGAATCATATTCCATGTTCAGAGCGAATGAGGTGCGCCATGCCAGACAGTATCAGCCGTAAGGAGTTCGCCCGCCGGGTATTGGCCGGAAGCGCCGCCCTGGGTCTGGCCCCGGGGATTCTCTCCGCCCGGAGCGGTTCGGCCGGGGAAACAGTCCGCGTGGGATTTATCGGCGCCGGACGCCGCGGCAAGGGCCTTCTGGCAACACTCCTGAGCCTCAAGGGCGTGGAGGTGCCGGCGATCTGCGAGATCGATCCGGAGTGCCTGGCCGGGGCGCAGAAAATCCTGGCCGCGGCAGGCAAGCCCAAGGCCGAGGAATACTCACGCGGCCCGGAGGATTACACCCGCCTGCTCGCCCGCACCGACCTTCACGCGGTCATTATCGCCACCCCCTGGGAGTGCCACACCCCCATGGCGGTGGCCGCGATGAAAGCCGGCAAATACGCGGGGGTGGAGGTGCCGGCCGCGATCACCACCGAGCAGTGCTGGGAGTTGGTCCATACCCACGAATCGACCGGTGTGCCCTGCATGATGCTGGAGAACTGGAGTTTCCGCCGCGACAATCTGGCCGTGCTCAACATGCGCCGTCAGGGCCTGTTCGGCGAGATCGTGCACTGTCATTGCGCCCACTCGCACGACTGCATCGCGGAATGGTTCTTCGAGCCGGACGGCTCAATCCGCTGGGGCGGCGAGTACTTGGTCAAGCGCAACTGCGACCAGTACCCCACCCACAGCCTGGGCCCGGTCATAAGCTGGCTGGACATCGGCTGCGGGGACTGGTTCGCCACCCTGGCCTCCACGGCCACGCGCTCCTCCGGGATCAACGACTATTTCATCCGCAAGTACGGCCCCGAGCACCCCAACGCCAAGCGGGTCTACAAGCAGGGCGACATTGTCACCTCGGTGATAAAGACAGTCAAGGGCAGCACCATAGTGATCAACTACGATATGCAGTTGCCCCGCCCGTATGACAACCGCTGGCTGCTCCAGGGCACGTTGGGGGTTTACAACGAGCAACGCAATGCGCTGTATCTGGACGGCCGCAGCCCGAAGGAATTCGAATGGGAATCGTTCGACCCCTACCAGCAGAAATTCGAGCATGCCTGGTGGCGCGCCATGGCGGCAGAGGCCGGGGCGGCCAGCCACGGTGGGACGGATTACCTGGAGCTGCAGAAATTCGTCGAGGCGGTGCGTGACGGGAAGCAAACACCAATAGATGTATATGACTCGGTGGCCATGAGCTGCGTGGTGGGACTGAGCGAGCAGTCGATCCAGGCCGGGGGCGCGCCTGTGGCGGCGCCGGATTTCAGCGGCGGCCGCTGGAAGACCAAAGCGCCCGCGTTCGCCCTGGAAGCGTGAGGCAATACGTTCGCAATTAAGCGTAAAAAGGGGCGGACCCATGGGTCCGCCCCTTTTGTTTCGACCCTTCTCAGCCTCAGGAGCCGCAGTCCGGCAGCACCTCCGCCGGTGCGCATTCCTGAGCGCCGGCAGGCTCCGGCTGCACCGAGCTGTCGCTCAGCAGCGGCAGGGCGACAATCAGCCCGGCCAGGGCGGCCACCGCCCCGATCACGAACACCGAGCGGTAGCCCAGCAGCCCGGCCACGAACCCGGTGCTCGGGCCGGTCAGGCCGGAGGCGATGTCCTGGAAGGCGGCGAAAGCCCCCAGGGCCGAGCCGCGGCTCTCCAGAGGAGTCCGGCGGATTGCCTCCACTCCCAGACAGGGAAAGATCATCGAGCAGCCGAAACCGGTCAACGCGGCCCCGCTGAGCGCGGTAAACGCGCTCGACGCCCCGGCCATGACCGCCTGGCCCAGGGCCTCGACCACGAAAAAGCCCAGGACCACTCTCGCCCCGCCGAAACGGTCCGGCAGGTTCCCGAACAGAAGGCGCGCCAGGATGAACGCCCCCCCGAACGCCGACAGGCTGATCCCGGCCCCGCTCCAGTCCTGCGCCGTGAAATACAGGGAGACAAAGGCCCCGATCCCGGCGAAACCCACCCCCTGAAGGCCGAGGGCCACGCCGGGGCGCCAGATCAGCCGCACCACCCGGCGGAACGGGACTGTCGCACCCGGCACAGTCCGCGCCCTGGGAACAAAAAACGTGACCGCAAGGGCCAGCAGCGGCAGGAGGGTGACCGCGAGTCCCACGCTCCTGAAACCGTAGCGGTTGGAGAGCGCAAGGCCCAACGGCGCTCCGGCCGCCAGGGAGCTGAACACCGCCATCCCCACCCACGACATCACCTTGCCCGAGCGCGCCCGCCCGGACAAGGCCACACCCCAGCTCAGCAGCCCGGTCAGCATCAGCGACTCGCCGAAACCCAGGGCGATCCGTCCCAGCCACAGCACGGCCAGCTTGGCGTGCGGTCCGCCGGGGAACCAGGCCGCGACCTGGTAGGTCGCTCCGGCCAGGGCGCAGGCAGCGAGCCCGCGCATCACCGATACATGCCCGCCCACGCGGTCGGCGGTGGTTCCGGCCAATCTGCGGGTGACGACGGTGATGAAAAACTGGAGGCCCATGGTCAGGCCTACAATCAAATCGGAGAACCCGAGTTCATGACGCACCAGGATCGGGATCACCGGCAGCGGCATGGCTATGGTGAGGAAACCCAGGAATATGGTGACACACAGCAGCAGTATCGGGATGTTGTCGAAATGAGATTGTGCGGGATGCGCCTTGGACGGACTCACTTGAAGCCTTCTCCTTACATGCGGGGCGTCTAACTCACGGAGAAGGCTGTCCCCAACGCGCCCTCTCCCTCCGGCCGGGCGGAATGCTCCCGCCGCCGGAATCATTGGACGCGTTGGCTCACGTTAACGCTTACGCCGGCTATCGAATCCGCCGGGACAACAGCAACAAATTTATAACCGCCCCCACCGAATGTCAAGCCCGGGGGGCCCACCGGCGGGATCACTGTAACCGAACCCGTTGTCCCTCAGTTAGACTGTGTATGGCCGGAATTGCCCGGCCCAAGGAGAGATGACCCATGCGAGCCGCCTTATTGCCGTTCCTGTCCGCCCTGGCCCTGGGCCTGGCCGCCGCCTGCGGCGGCGGGAGCGACGCCAGGCAGTCCACCGAGCCGCGCGACATGGACCCGGTGGAAATCAACGAGTACGAGGGAGCGAAGCTTTCCAGTTTCAGCAATTTCCGCGAGAACTCAATCCTCGGCCCCCAGCACGTGGACACCAGCACCTACCGCCTGGCTGTGGACGGTCTGGTGGAGCACCCGCTGAACCTCACTTTCGACCAGGTGAAAGCCCGTCCCGCGTTCCGCAAGGTGACCGACCTGCATTGTGTTGAAGGCTGGAAGGTGAAAATCCTCTGGGAGGGGTTCAAGCTGCGCGACCTTCTGGCCGAGGCCGGGCTGAAACCGGGGGCGAACTACGTGGTGTTCCGCGCGGTGGACGGCTACTACACCTACCTGTCGCTCAATTATGTCACCGTCCATGATCTGCTGGTGGCTTGGAACATGAACGGGGTGCCGCTCAAGCCGCAGCTTGGGTATCCGCTGATGCTGGTGGCCGAGGACAGGTTGGGCTACAAGTGGTGCCGCTGGATCAACCGGATCGAGGTGACAGATTCAACCGGCGCGCGCGGCTACTGGGAGAACCAGGGCTACCCCAAAAGCGGCGACCCGGCGGAGTGGTTCAGGTGATCATTTGTTTCTTACTGCATTTCCCCTGCCTGCCCCCCACCTCGGTTATCTCCGCGTCGGCCAAAACATTACCACGGGCGAACACAAGGTTCGCCCCTACAGCAGGAGGAGTTGCTTTGAGGACAAATCACGCATCATAGATACTGTCCGATTTATGGTTATACATTCGAGCCTGTCGTAGGGGCGAACCTCGTGTTCGCCCGTTTGCTATCTCTTCTCATGCCTGCTTACCATTCGCCTCCCCCACCACCCTCCTCTTCAGCTCCTCCACCTCCGTTATCCCCTCCTCGATCTGTATCCGGTAGGCCTCCTCCAGCACCTGGCCCAGGCGCGGCCCCGGCTCTATCAATCCCAGCAGGTGCCGCCCCTTTAGCAGCGGCTTCTCCGGCTCGCGGCTCACCCGCGCCCGCTCGCTCATCTCGCGGAACCAATCAACCATCGCGAACTCCCGGGTCAGCGGCGCGCCGCCCGCCGGGTTGGTCCCCCGGCCATCCGCCAGGGCCAGCGCGGCCAGAAGCTCCAGGTCGGCCTCCGGGGCGAGCTTGAGCGCCAGGCGCTTGAACGCTTTCTCCGAGGACTGGTTCTGGTGGAACTGAAGGGGTTTCATGTGCTGGGCGATCAGCTTTGTCGCGCCCTCGGCCACGCGCTGCGAGCGCAGCAGGCCCCGCAGGAACGGCCCGGCCAGACTCTCGCTCTCGCGGTCGTGCTCCGGGCTGCGAATGTGGCCGCCCTCCTGGCGGGTGGTGAGCGGCTTGCCGCAGTCGTGCAGCGCCGCGGCCCAGAGCAGCATCAGGTCGCGCCCGCGCTCGCCTGTGCGCAGCGCCGCGGCGGCGTCAACCACCTGCAACGTGTGGGTCCAGACCTCCCCCTCCGGGTGCCAGTCCGGGTCCTGGGGCGTGACCGGCGTGTCGGCGAGCGGCGGAATCACCTCGGCCAGACGGCCCACGCGCCGCACCCAGGCCAGGCCCAGGCTTGGGCGGGCGGCCTCCAGCCACAGACGGTTGAATTCCTCCTCCACCCGCTCGCGGGCCACGGTGTGTATCTCCATCCCGGCGCAGATAGAGTCCAGCTCCGGGTCCGGGGTCATCTGAAGGCGCGCGCCAAGCTGCATCACGCGGTAGAAACGCAGCGGGTCCTCCACGAACAGCGACCGGTCCGGTATGCGCAAAACGCCCTTTTCCAGGTCCGCCTGTCCGCCCCAGGGATCGACCAGCTCGCCGGTGAGGACATCCCTCAGCAGGGCGTTCACTGTGAGGTCGCGCCTGCGGGTGGCCTCGCGGTAACTCAGGCGCGGGTTTATCGCCACGCGGGGGTGACGGCCCGCGCTGTCGCGCCGGGGCAGGGTCCAGTCCACCTCCAGCGAGGCTGCGCGCAGCACCCCGAACTGACGGCCGACCAAATCCACCCGCCCCGCGGTGGACAGTATCTCGGTCAGGGTGTCGGGATCCAGGCCGTAGACCTCGATATCGATATCCTTGGGCTCGCGGCCCAGCAGGCTGTCCCGGACATAGCCGCCCACGAAAAAGGCCCGCCCGCCGGACTGTGCTATCCGCTCGGCCAGGCCAGCTATGCGGCGCAGGGTTTCCTCGCTCATTTGCATGAAGTCTTAAAAAACCTCAATGTGCATTGTTCTATGTAGGGGCAGGCCCCTGTGCCTGCCCTGTCTCATTCAGGCGGCCACGGGGGGCCGCCCCTACATTCCTCTTGCCTTATCGTTCCAAGCGGACCCGGCAGCGAGATGTACTGAATCTCGGCCCGTGAAACATGAACCGCGGCGTGCCACCTCAGCCGAAAATATCCTGCCGCAGGCTCTGGTACTCGTCGAAAAAGCTGCGCTGTTCCAATATCAGGATGAGATAGCAGGAAAAGGCCACCGCGCCCAGGATCGCCAGCATTATCATCAGTTGGTAGCGGATCGCCTCCAGGGGCGAGACCCCGCCCAGGATCTGGCCGGTCATCATGCCGGGCAGGAACACGATCCCCATACCGCTCATCGAGCTGAGCGTAGGGAGCAGCGCGGCCCGGAACGCCGAGCGCAGCATCGGCGCGGCGGCCTCGCGGGCGGTGGCCCCCAGGCTGAGGCGTGTCTCCACCACGGCGCGTCGGTCGCGCACCTCGCCGAAAAAACGCTCCAGGGCCAGGGCGCAGCCGCTCATCGAGTTGCCGACAATCATCCCGGCCAGGGGGATGAACCAGCGCGGCTCGTACCAGGGCCGCACCCGGATCACGAACAGGGCGGTGAACGCGGTGACAAGCCCCACCCCGGCCAGTATCGCCAGGAACAGCTTCCAGGTGAACCCGCTCAGGGCGATCCCGGTGCGGGCGATCACCGTGCGCGCCGCGAAATAAACCATCGCCAGGAACACCGCAATCACCACGTACCAGAGCGACAGGCCGAACAGCCAGTTGAGCACGTAGCCCACGGCCAGCAGTTGAAGGCTCATGCGCAGGGTGGAGACCAGAAGGTCGCGCCCCACGCCCAGGCGCTTACGCCAGACAATCAGCCAGACCGGCAGGATGAGTGCGTACCCGGCAGCCAGGCCCCAGAGGCTTATCTCGTAGAATCGGGCGTTCACTGGCGCACCTCCAGGAACTGCCGCAGCTCGCTGTCCGTGAGGCCGTGGGCCACGCGTTCCAGCCGTCCCCCGCGCAGCAGGAACTGGGTGACGGTGCGGTCGATCAGGGGTTTGGAGTGGGTGACCAGCACCAGGTTCAGGCCGGGCCAGATGCGAGAGAGGTTGTCGAACACGCGCTCGGCGGTGACAAGGTCCAGGGCGGAGGTGGGCTCATCCAGCAGAACGGCCTGCGGCTCCAGGGCCAGGGCCCGGGCGATAGCCACGCGCTGTTTCTCGCCCCCGGACAGGCGGGCGCTGTCGCGGTCCAGGATGTCGCTGGGAAGCTCGACCGCGTCCAAGAGAGTGTCCAGACGCTCCCCGGCGGGCGGCGCTGCGCCCTCCGCGGCGGCGAAACTGAACGCCTCGGCCAGGTCCTCGCGCACCGTGCGGCCGAGCAGCACCGGCTCTTGCATGACCAGCGGCAGCCTCCGCCGCAGGGCGGTCACGCTGTGGCGCTCAGGAGGCGCCCCCTGGATGAACAGACTGCCAGCCGAGGGTCTAAGCAGCAGTGAAAGGACTTTTAGCAAGGTGCTCTTGCCCGAGCCGCTCGGTCCGCTGACCGCGCTCCAGCTCCCGGCGGGCAGGCTGAACCCGATCCCGCTCAGGAGCCTTTTCCCACCGGCCCCGCTCACCTCCACCCCTTGCAGCTCGAACAGCGGGGAGTCTGTCATTCAGGCCAGCCCATCGAGACGGTGACGCATGCGCAGGCGCTTGTTGTCATCCACCTGGCCGCAGACAATCAGGGTGTCGCCGGGATGAAACTGTTCCTCCGGTTCCTGGAGCAGACGGCAGATTCCCTCGCGGCAGAGGCCCAGGATACGCACGTTGAACTGGGAGGAGATTTCCGCGGCGCTGGACTGGTGCGCCAGGCAGACCTGGTCCAGACGGTGCTGCTGGTGGATCATGCCGCTCAGCACGCGGTTGGTCAGGCGGCTGGTCACCTCGCGCAGCATGCGCGCCGCCCCCACCCGTCCCACGAACACCGGCACCGCGCCGATCCGATGGTAATGCTGCTCCATGTCGTCATCCACCGCCCGGACCACCCGGTGCACCGTGGTCCCGACAAAATCCAGGCCGATGGCGAAATTGATCTCATCCGCCGGGGTGACAATCGCCACCCCGTCATACTCGTCCATCCGGTAGTTCTCCGGGTCGCCGTTACCCACCACCCAGTGGGTGGCAGTGTCGCCGTGCAGACGGCGCAGTTGCTCGATCTTGGAGGCATCCGGCTCGACCAGGGTCAGTTCGCGCCGCGTGGCCAGAATCTCCGCTATCACCGCCTTACCGATTGTCCCGCCGCCCAGCACCAGGAAACGGTCGCTGCGGCAGGGCATCCAGACCGCCTCCATCCTGGCCGGCAGCGGGTCGGAGCATTCCCCCTCGCGGCGCTCCAGGGTCAGGCATTCCAGTCCGGCGTACTCGCGGGCGCTGAAATCCATTTGTCCGTTTTGCACCGTGGCCAGGATAATTCCGCCGTGCGGCTCATCCGGCGCGCGCAGCCTGAATTCGAGCGCGCTGTCATTCGGGAAGACGAAACGGTCCAGGAACTCGGTCACGTGGGGGCGGATCAGGGTGGAGACTATTTTCAGCCCACTCATTAAGTGTGGCGCTATCGGCTCCACACCGATACGCTTGAAACGTGGCAGGACCGAGGGGTCGCCCGAGAACGAGCTTATCACCCGCACCCGGTTTTCGAGCATCGCCCCGAGCAGGATGTTCTTCTCGTCGTCCTTGAACAGCGTGTAGGCCCCGGCCGCGACCTCGGGGCGCAGAAGGTCGACCGTTTCGGTGCTGAACGGCTTTTCCGGGATGTATTTCAGGTCCTTGTAGCGCTCCCGGAACGCGGTGACCAGCTTACGGTCGTCGCTGACCAGAAAAAAATCGTGGCTGCCGCCCAGGCCCTGGATGATCTTGTTGATCAGCTCATGGTCATCCCCGAAGATCAGAAGGTGCCCGCTGGAGCGGCTTACCCGTCTTTTCATCCGCTCGATCTGCTTGCGGTTGAACACCTCATCCACCACGAAACGGGCGTAGATGTGGGCGCTCAGTACGATGTAGCGGGTGAGCAGGAACGCGCCGATCAGGATGGTCACCAGGCGGATGATCTGGGTGCCGGCGAAGCCCTCGTCCGAGTAGCCGATAGTGGCGAAAGTGATCCAGACGAAATACAGGCATTCGACAAGGGTGCGCGGGGTGCCCAGTCCGATCTGGACCAGGTAGTAGACAAGCCCGAAAACGAGGAGGATTACCGCGAAGCTGAACAGGAGGATGGTGAACAGGCTGAACGTTTCGGCGATCTGCGCGCGCTCGTCCCAGAAAAGCCGCAGACCGTGTTCCCAGATTTTCCGTATCCGGCTCTGTTTCATCAATCCGGAGTCCTTTTCTTTTTCAAAGCCGTTTCAGATTTTCGCTTCCAGGGTTTTGAAAAAGTCAGCCAGGTCCAGGTTGCCGCCGCTGACAATAACACCCACGCGGAGGTTCGCCCCCCCGGTCACCCGTCCGGCCAGCAGCGGGGCCAGGGGCACAGCCCCCGAGGGCTCGACCACCAGCTTCATCCGCTCCCAGAGGAAACGCATGGCGTCGAGAATCTCCCACTCGCTCACCCGCTCTATTCCCTCGACCAGGGAGCGGATCACCGGGAAAGTGAGGCTTCCCAGCGAGGTGCGCAACCCGTCGGCGATCGTGTTGGGGTCCTCCTGCGGAATGATCCGTCCCGCCTCGAAACTCTTGAAAGCGTCATCCGCACCCAGAGGCTCCACCCCCAGTACACGGGTTTTCCTGTTCAGGCCCCGGGCCGCCACTGCGCTTCCGCTCAGCAGTCCGCCCCCGCCCACCGGCGTGAGCAGGATATCCAGCGGCCCGGCCTCCTCGATCAGCTCGAGGGCGGCGGTCCCGGCCCCGGCCATCACCCGCTCGTTGTTGTAGGGGTGCACCAGGGTCAGGCCCCGCTCGCGGATAAGCTGGTCGGTGGTGCTTTCGCGCGCGATCAGGTTGTTCTCGCATATCACCACCTCGGCGCCGTAGCCGCGCACTGCCTCCATCTTGACCGAGGGGCTGCCCGCGGGCATCACGATCACGGCTTTCACCCCGGCGATCCGGGCGGCCAGGGCCAGGGCCTGGGCGTGGTTGCCGCTGGAGTGGGTCACCACCCCGGCTTTGCGTTCGGCGGGCTTGAGCTGAGAGACCGCGTTGTAAGCGCCGCGGAACTTGAACGCCCCCACACGCTGGAAATTCTCGCATTTCAGGAACAGCCGACAGCCGCAGCGCAAGTCCAGTGTCCGCGAGGTCAGCACCGGGGTCCGGTTGGCCGCTCCGGTCAGCCGCGCGGCGGCTTGCTTGATATCATCCAGGGTCAGCATTTGTATTCTCCAGCTCAAAGTCGAAAGCCACAGCTTTGCCCGGACAGCCCCGGCGTTCCGGGAGCGCTGAATCCGGCAGCGTTTGTATCAATATTAGCACTCGATTCCCGGGTTGTAAACAGATGAACGAAAAACCAGGGTTTTAGGCTTGCATCCCTCCGACTCTCGCTGTAATTTCTGGTTCGTTCATTATCCAGGAAAAGGCTGACGACCCTCAACACATTCTCCAGTCACGCAACAGAAGCGGGAGGCCGGATTGAGCCAGGAAACAGGCAACCTCCAGGGTGATTCCCTGGATTCCTATGGCTACAAACAGGAGTTCAAGCGCGTGCTCAAGCTACGCCACCTGGTAATGTACGGGCTGGCTTATGTGACCCCCACCGCTCCGTTCCCGATGCTGGGCATCGTGGCTATCGCGACGCTGGGGCACCTGGCCTCGGTCTACATCGTGGCCCTGTTCGCCCTTATCTTCACCGCCACCAGCTACGGCAAGATGGCGGCCCGTCACCCGATAGCCGGCAGCGCCTACTCCTACTCCACCAACGCGATCCATCCGCACATTGGGTTCATCGTGGGCTGGGCCCTGTTCCTGAGTTATCTCCTTCTGCCTCTGCTTAGCGTTATCGCCGCCCGCGACCTCTGCCTCCAGATCTGGCCCTCCATACCAAGCTGGTACTGGATCGTGTCGTTCGTGGTGGCGATGACAGTGGTCAATTTCTTCGGGATCAAGGTGACCGCCTGGGCCAACACCCTGATGACCGGGGCGATGATCCTGGCGGCGATCCTGTTCGTGATCCTCGCGATCGTGGCCCTGAACCACGGCGTGGGCGCCGGGACGCTCTGGTCCACGCTGCCGTTCTACAATCCGGGCACTTTCAGTTGGAACCTTCTGATGGCCGGCACGGCCACGGCGGTGTTCTCGTACGTGGGGTTCGATGGTGTCTCGACTCTGGCCGAGGAGGTGGAAAACCCGCGGGTTAACATCGGCCGGGCCACTGTCTGGGTGGCGATCCTCTGCGCCGTGATCTTCGTCACCGTGGCCTACCTGGCCCAACTGGTCTGGCCGGACTACAGCGCCCTGCCGCGGGATGTCGGCGCGGTGCTGATAATCTCGCAGGCCATCGGCGGAGCCGGGTTCAAGATGTTCATTTTCTTCATCATGATCGTGGCCGGGCTGTCCTGCGCCCTGGCCGGCGAGGTCTCGGCCGCCCGCCTGCTGTACGGCATGGGCCGCGACGGTGTGCTGCCACGAAAGTTTTTCTCGTACGTGAGCCCCAAGTACCAGATACCGACCTACAACCTGCTCCTGATCGGCGTGGTCTCGCTGATCCTGGCTTTCCGGCTGAATTTCGAGATCGCGGCCCAGGTCCTCAACTACGGGGCGTTCATCGGGTTCTTCTCGGTCAACCTGAGCGTGATCTGTGAATACGCCATCCGCAGACGGCCCGAGGAATTCGGCCTCTGGGAGGTGGTGCGGTTCGTCCTGATGCCGCTTATGGGCATGCTGGTCATCGGCTGGGTCTTCGTGAACCTCGACCGTACCGTTATCAAGTATGTCAGTTACTGGATGCTGGCCGGATTCGCCTGGTATTTGATAATCACGCGCGGGCTCAGGCGCAGCCTGAAGCTGAAACTCGAGTAGCTACCCGTGGGTTGGTTCGGCCGGAAGCCTCCCGGGCCTTGCGTTCCGGGAGGCTTTCGTATATGGAGATAGTATGATGGGATTGCTGCCTGTCCTTTTTATCGCGGTCGGCCTGGCGATGGATGCGCTGGCCGTGGCGGTGGGCCTGAGCCTTCGTATCCGCTGGCAATCACCGCGCCAGTTTTTCCGCCTCTCGTTCCATTTCGGCCTGTTCCAGTTCCTGATGCCCCTGATCGGCTGGCTGGCCGGGGCGAAGCTCCAGCGCTGGATCGAGCCGGTGGACCACTGGGTGGCGTTCGTCCTTCTCGGGGTGATCGGGCTGAAAATGGTCCACGAGTCTTTCGGCTCACATGAGGAGCCGGCCGGGATGGGCGATCCGACCCGTGGGCACTGGCTGATCCTGCTGGCCGTGGCCACGAGCATCGACGCACTGGCGGTGGGAGTGAGCCTGCCGCTGATCACGAGCAACATCTGGAGCGCGGCCCTGATCATCGGGCTGGTGGCGGCGGGCCTGACCCTGGCCGGGATGTATTTCGGCAACCGGATCGGCGCCGGGCGCGCCCGCTGGCTCGAGGTGGCCGGGGGGGTGATCCTGATCGGGATCGGGCTGAAGATACTTGTCCAGCACCTCGGCCTGGCTTTCGGTTAATCAAGCCCCGGCTTGAAGGCAGGACATTCTCAGTTCCTGAACCAGCGACTCCTGTAACACACCTGCTTAGCGGCCGGCCCCTGTGCCTGCCGACTTTTTATCCGGGCGGCCACAGGGGGCCGCCCATGCTTTTTATCATCACAACCTGATTGCCACCAGTGTCACTCCCCGCCCGAAAGCAGCTTCAGCAGGCCCAGCAGGTCGAATATATCGGTCTTGCCGCTGCCGTCCACATCCGCGCAAGCGCCGCCCTCTTTCGCTCCGGACAGCACTTTCAGCAAATCCAGCAGGTCGAACACTGTCCGTCGGCCGTCCCCGTCCAGGTCCCCGCTCAGGGCGCACCAGCGCGACACCCCCAGGCTGACCGGCGCGCTCTGCGCCAGGACGGCCCGTCCGCTCAGGTCGAGCGGGGCGAGGTCGCCGCTCAGGCTGAGCAGGCCCAGGTCCAACTGTACGCTGTCGCGAGCGCTGCGGCTGACCGGCCGGAATGTCAGGCGGAACAGGCTGTCCCGGGTCACCGCGCCGTCCCGCCGCGTGCCGCTGACCACCAGAAGCCCCTGGCCTGCCAGGCGGGTGTCCACGTGCAGGCGCGGGTCAGCCTGGGGATGGCCGAGGGAGTCCAGGCGCAGCTCGGGCCGGAGGGCCTCGGCCGGGAACTGCAAGCTGAACGAGAACTCACTCAGCGCCTCGGCGGAGGCGCTCAGGTCGGCCTGGAGCGTGTAGACCAGGCTGTCTGTGACCACACCCTCGGCTGGCTCCACCGCGGCGGCCAGCCGCACCGAATCGCGGCTGACCCCGAGCGCCTGACGGACCGCCCCCACAGCGTTGGCCCGTCCGTAGCCGAACAGGTTGTCGGGCAGGGCGCCGGTGGCGCTGTCGGAGGTGGCGGTTTCGGTCAGGATTTTGCGCAGGGCGGTGACGCCCAGGTTCGGCGCGGCCTCGAGCAGAAGCGCGCAGAGGCCGGCCACGTGGGGCGCGGAAAAGCTGGTCCCCTGGCTCACCGCGTGGACCGAGTCGGGGGTGACCAGCAGGTACGGATAGGCTGCCTGCGGGCTGGAGAAGATCGAAAGCGGCTCGCCCACCGGGTCGGCGGCCCGGCTCAGGGCTGAGACCACCCACAGACCGGGCGCGCAAAGCTCCGGCTTGAGCACCCCCTTGCGGTTGGGCCCGGCGCTGCTGAACGGGGCCAGACGGCCAAGCTCGGGCCGCTCGCGCAGCGCCGCCCCGCTTCCCCCCGGCGGGTCGAGCGTGGTGTAGTCGTCCCGCGCCACGTAGGCTCCCACCGCAATAATGTCCGGATGCGCGGCCGGCGATTCCACGGTGCCCGACTCGGTGTAGTAGTTATTGAACGCCGCCCGCATCCAGTTGGTCCGGTCCAGATAGGCGTCGAAACCGCCCTTGACCGCGCGCAGGCCGATTTTCCAGACCCCGGCGCGGATCGGCCTGAGAGTCGAATCCGGTTCGGAGCTGACCCAGCCCGGGTCGAGAAGGGCCACCGAGACCAGACGGTTGTTGTTCTGTGGTTCCGGGCCGTGGTAGGCGTTGACAACGCTGAACAGCCCATCCGGCGTGGCGATGGCCCAGTCGGTCATGGCGAAGCCGTTGTTGAAGGGGCCGTAGACACTGTCCGAGGGTGTGACCACGGTCACTGAGACACCTGGGTGGTTGTCGCTCAGCCAGGCCTCGAAAAGCACCTGGTCCATGTTGCTCTCGGCCCCGCCGCTCACGTTTATCTCCAGCCAGGCCACGCTGTCCGGCTCCTGGGTGAAATCCCCCGCCGCGTGGACCCGGTCGTAGCGGGAGTTGCCGGCCGAGGCCACCACTGCGCGCCCGGTCTTGCCCGACCCAACCAGCGCGGCGATATACTCGTCCAGCGCATCGGTGCCGTCATGCGCCCCCAGGTTCCCGCCCAGGCTCAGGTTGAGCACGTAGGGACGTTTGAGGGCCCGGGCCACGGAGTCCACGAACCAGACGCCGTTCATGATATTGGCATCGGTCAGGCCCGAATCGCGCGGGGTGGCTGTGACTTTGACGAAGACAATGTCCGCGCCGGGGGCCACCCCGCCGTAGGTCATCTGGCTGCCGGCCCCCCGGTAGGCGGAGCCGGCCGCGATGGCGGTCACGTGGGTGCCGTGGCCGATATAGTCCTGCTCGCGGATAACGCCGTCCCCCTTGATCGCGCGCTCGATCATCCCGCGGCTGTACAGGAGGCTGCCGAACGGCCCGCGGTCGCCCAGCTCGCCGGATTGCCTGTTCTTGAGCGAATCGCTCAGGTCCAGGATGTACATGATCCGGCTCCCGCCGCTGGGCTTGAAGAAATCCGGGTGGCTCCAGTCGATGCCCGTGTCGAGCACGCCGACTATAACCCCCTTGCCGGTCACGCCCAGCCGGGGTTGGACCCGCTCGGCGCGGATCGAGGCCAGGCCCAGGTCATCGGTCGGATGGTAGGTGCGGGGCAGACTGATACGGGCGACCGCCTCGCTCGAGGCCACAGTCTCCAGGCTCTCCAGGCTCAGCTCGGCCACGGCGATCCGTCCGCTGCGGGTCAGGACAGTCAGTCCCTCGGGCGGTTGCGCCTGCTCATCGGCAAAACGCACCACCACCCGCTGGCTCTCCCGGGCCGCGCTCAGGCGCGTGGACGGTGAGCGCATGGCCCCGGCCCAGCGCAGCCCCAGCCGCGGGTCGACCTTGGCCCGCCAGAGAGTGTCCGGGGATTGGGCGTATATTGCAACTGTGAACAAAGACAGGAACGACAGGATTGCGGGGGGCCGGAGAACTGTTTGCAGCGCTCTGCCAAGGCGCATGAATGACTCCGGGTGGTGGAGGTGAATATTATGCAGCCCCGATTTGCACTAAATCATTGTACACCGTTTCAAAGAAAAAGGTAGCGAAAAACGAAAATCGAGCCCAAGGCATAGATCAGCCAGCTCACCTGTTTCCCGCGGCCGCTTGCCAGGTGCAGCAGCGGGTAGCTGACAAACCCCAGCGCCAAGCCGTCCGCTATGCTGTAGGTCAGTGGCATGCCCACCACCACCAGCACGCCGGAGACCCAGGTCTGCCAGGAATGGCCGCGCAGACGCCCCAGCGAGCGCAGCATCATGGCCCCCACGATGATCAGGGCGGCCGCGGTGACCGGATAGAGGGTGATACCGCTGGCGGTGGTCACACCGCTGCCCACGCTGGAGGCCAGCGGGGAGAAGAACGTGGCCAGCAGGAAAAAGGCGGCGCAGACCACGGCGGTAAGTCCGGTGCGCCCGCCAGCCTGCACCCCGGCCGCGCTCTCGATGTAGCTGGTCACCGTGCTGGTGCCCAGCAGCGCCCCGGCCGCGGTGCCCACAGCGTCCGACAGCAGGGCCTGCCTGGCGCGCGGCAGACGGCCATCCGGGCCGGTAAGTCCCGCCTGCTCGCTCACCCCGACCAGCGTGCCGATCGTGTCGAACAGGTCCATGAACAGGAACACCAGCACCAGCGGGAACAGTTTCCAGGTGAAAAGCCCGCCCAGCTCAAGCTTGAACAGGGTCGGCCGGATGTCAGGCGGGACGGCGCACAGCCCGTGCCACTGCATCAGGTCCAGCGCATAGGCCACCGCCCCCGCGGTCAGCATGCCCAGCAGCAGCGCACCGCGCACCCGGATCCACAGCAGCAGAACGCTGGCCGCCAGGGCGGTCAGGGCCACCAGGTGCACCCGGTCCAACCCAGGGAACGGGCCGTAGACCCGGAACAGGTCGACCAGGGCCGCGAAATTGCCGCGGGTGAACAGGCTGGGCAGTCCCTCCGGGGCGAGCAACCGGCTCCAGAGCGCCTGGTCGCGCACCAGCACCCCGGCGTGCCCCAGCCCGATCACCAGGATGAACGCCCCGATCCCGGCGGTGATCGCCTGGCGCAGCCCGTCCGGGATCGCATCCAGCACCATCTCGCGGATATTGAAGCAGGAGAGCAGGATGAAGATCACCCCGCTCAGGAACACCATCCCCAGGGCGTTCTGCCAGGGGACGCCCAGCCCCAGGACAATCGTGTAGATGAAAAAGAAATTCTCCCCCATGCCCGGGGCCAGGGCCACCGGATAGTTGGCCCAGAGACCCATCACCAGACTGGCCAGAGCCGCGCTCAGACAGGTGGCCATCAGCACCGCGCCGAAATCGATCCCGGCCTGGGCAAAAAGCGCGGGCTGCACCACCACGATATAGGACATGGTCATGAACGTGGTGGCCCCGGCCAGCACCTCGGTGGATACGCTCGTACCGTGCTTGCTTAGCTGGAACAGTCTTTCGAGCATGTCTGGGGTCCTCATCGGATGGGTCGCTGGTCGATCAGGCCCGTCCGGCCAGGTCGTCCCGCCCGAGCAGACGGTCGAGGCGGGCCTTTTCCCGGCGCAGACGGAGGGTGCGCCGCTGGCTCAGGTTGACCTTGCCCGGCGGCAGCCCCTTGGGTTTGGAGACATACTTGCACAGGGTGTAATCCACATCCGCCGAATCCGCCTCTTTCTGGTCGCTGTAGAAAAGCGCCAGGTGGGCGGCATCCAGCAGGGCTTCTTCGGTGAACGCGCTCTCCTTGTCGCAGCGCAGAATCACGTGGGCCCCGGCCGCACCGGCCACGTGCAGCCAGAGGTCGCGGCCGTGGCCGTGACGGAACGTGAGCTGGTCATTGTCCTTGCCGCCGCGCCCGACCAGGATCGCCGCGCCGTCCGCCGAGACGAACTCGCGGTAGGGCAGCCGCGGGGCGTCCTGGGCCGCCTTGCGGGCGGCTTTCGCGCCAGAGGGCCGGGCCAGGTTCAACGCGGCCAGGACCGCCTGAAGCTCTTCGGCGCTCTCCAGTGTTTCGATCTTTTCCAGGGCCGCGCCCAGGGGTGCGCGCCGTCCGGCGATGGTTTCGATCTGCTTCGCGGCGAACTCGGCCCCGGCGGTCAGCTTGCGCGCACGCTTGAAATAGCGCTCCAGGTTGTCCCGCGGCGAAAGGGCCGGATCGAGCTCGATATCGCGCATGGCCATACGGTCGTGGCGGTAGAAATCCGGCAGGCGCACCCGGTCCTGGCCCCGTCGCAGGCTGTTGAAATGGGCGGCCAGTATCTCGCCGCACTCGCGCAGCCGGTCGGCCTGGGCCGCAGCCTCGATCTTGCGGCGGAAATCCCGCTCCAGGGCCTCCAGACGGCCCAGCTCACGGCTCACCGCGCGACGGGCCTCCTGGCGTGCCTGCTCCAGGACCGCCGTGGCCGCCGATTCCTCCAGGGCGAGCTGCACCGCGCTGTTGTAATCGGGCAGGCCGCGGGAGGCGCGCAGCTCCTCCAGCGCGTCGGACTGTTCGAGGGCCTGGCCGGGCTTGCCCGGCGGCGCTGGAGTGAATGCGCTGCCCGGGAAATTCCTCCGCTTGCGCGCCGGGCCGGGGTGCAGAAGGGCCAGGACAGTCCCCTCCGGGTCCAGAAGGTAGCAGTCCGCCGCGGCGGAAAACAGCTCCAGCACCAGGCGGCGCTCCAGCGGGGCGCCGGGATGCGCGGCGAAATCGAGGCTCAGGATCCTCTCGTGGGGAGTCTGTTCCAGGTGGACCAGGCTTTTACCGGTCAGGTCGCTGCGCAGCTTGTCGCAGAACTGCGGGGCCTCGGACGGCGCCGGTCCGAGCCGGCTGTCGCTCAGGTAGAGGCCGCACGCGCCGGGGGTGGTGACAACAGTCAGGAAACGGGTCAGGCCGGCGGCGTATAGCTCGAGCTGGAAATGCCACTGGTCGGGTTGCCAGACCTTGCGCACCCAGCCTCCCGCGACCCGTGGACCGGTCTCGGCCAGCAGGCGTTCAATCTGCATGTGGTTCATCGACATCGTTTACCTGTCATCTTTCTTCGCGGCGCAAAAGCTCGCGCCAGGTTTTCTCGAAATCCTCGGCCTGCAGAAGGATTGTCTGCGCCCGGGTGATATCGGCCGCATCGTAGACTATGGCTTTCCCCTCCGTGAGGGGGCTGAGCTTGTCCAGGCGCACCGCCCCGGAGGCGGCCAGCTCTTGGAGCTTCAGGATCGCGTCTTTCACGCCCCAGCCCAGGCCGTTCACTATCTCTTTGACGTAGCGGTCGAAATCGTAATGGCAGCGTCCGGCCGCATCCCGCGGCAGGCGTCCGCACTGGTTTTTCAGGTAGTACAGCGCCTCGCGCGCCCGCTCCGAGAGCACGGCGAACTTGCGCCCCGGCGGCGGGAACCCCGGGATGTGCGCCAGGCGCTCGGTCAGGAACTCGACGAAAGCGGTAAGCTGCTCGGGCTCATCCACGAAAAGCGCACTTTCCTCGGGCCGCTCCCCCGCCTCGATCCGGATGAGGCCGCTGCCAGCCAGGTCACGCACCGCCTGCTCGATCCGCTCCTCGGAGAAAGCCAGCACCCGGCACAGCTCCAGGAGGGTCTCGCGGTAGCCCAGCACGCACCCGCTCCCGGCGGCGGTCCCGCGCGTGGCGGCCAGCCAGGTCAGGATACGGCAGATACTGTAGAGCAGACGCTCGCGCAGCGACAGGGCGCTCACCTGACGGCTGGTGTTGCGCAACCGCTCGCTGAGCGAGGAAAACAGCGGACGCACCTCGCGCGGGATGCTCTGCATGATCGTATTGAAACGCCGGGCGTCGATCACCGAAACCCGGGTCGGCTCCAGCGCGGTGGCCGTGGCCGAGCGCGGGCTGCCGTCCAGCAGCGACATCTCGCCGAAAATGCTGCCCGGCCCCAGGCGCACCAGCACCACCGGCTGGCCCTCGATGCGCTTGGTCACCTCGACCAGGCCGCTCAGGATGATGTAAGCAGAATCGCCGGGCGCGTTCTCGCGCAGGATCACCTGCCCTGGCTCGTACTGTTGGATGTTGGAGTTCTCAGCCATCGTTCAATCCACGCTCTGGCAGTCCGCTGCGGCTTTCACTGCCCGTCCCCGGGCAACGGCTCAGACAGGAGCGGCTTCACGATCGCGGTCCAGCGGGCATACCCGTCCGCGTTCAGATGCAGCCCGTCCTCCTGGTACAGCGAAACGTCCGGCTTGCCGTCCGGGCCCAGCAGGGTCGTGGCCACGTCCACGTAGAACACCCGCTTTTCCCCCTCGCAGTACCCGCGGATGAGCGCGTTGGCTTTCTGTATCTTGTCCCAGAGCTTCCAGCGCGCCGTGCTGGGCTTGATCGAGAGGAAATAGACCGGCTCGCCCGGGATCGAGGCGCGCAGGCGCTCCACGAAGGCGCGGAAATCGGCGGCCACGGTCTCGGGGCTTTTGCCGCTCGCGATATCGTTGTCACCGGAATAAATCACCACGCGCGAGGGCATGTAGGGGATCACGATCCGGTTGGCAAAGTAGGTGGCCTCATCGATCTGGGAGCCACCGAACCCGCAGTTGATCACCTTGAGCGGGGCCATGTCCTGTTCCAGCGAGTCCCAGCCGTGGACACTCGAGCTGCCGGTGAACACGATCACGCCCGGCGCGGGGAAACCGTTCTCACGGCTGCGGGCCTCCAGCCCGCGGATGTCCTTTTCCCAGCGCTCGAAACGTTCCTGCTGCCCGGACAGGCCGGACTGACACAGCATCACCCCCAGGGCCACGCCCAACAGCAATTTCCCGAAACCGTGCCTTAACATTGTGCACTCCCTCGTGCGAATGGTCCTCAACCGGCTGTGGAACTGATTGTACTCTATCTCGCAATTCGTTGCGGACAACCTGTCTCACCCGTTCAGCGCAGACGGATGCGGCTCAGCGTGTACCAGCCGTCCTCGTCCCGTCCCGCGTTGGCCAGGCGAATGGCCGGCTTGCCGGAATAGGGATCCAGCAGGGCCAGGGCAAGCTCGTACTCGCCGGAGGGCATGTCGGCCGGCAGGACCACGCTCGACTGGAGCGGCACCGGGCCGGGCAGCCAGCCGGTAATGTCCACGTCCGTGGGCACCTCCCAGGTCCCGCCGGTGGACACGTTGCGCAAGCGCAGGGCCAGGGTGTGACGCAGATAGCAGGGGGCCACGCCCTGGTTCTCCCAGTCCATGTCGAACATGAAAGTGCCGCCTGGGGCCAGACGGTTGGGGTGGCGCAGGCGGACCAGGCGGAAACGGTAGCCCATCTTTTTCTCGAACTGCTGCACCTTGGGCCACCAGGCCTCCGGCACCGACTCGGAGCCGTTGTTGAGGATCGAGACGTGCCAGTCGAGGGCTGCGGTGAGGATGCTGTCCACGTCCCAGCCCTTGTCGTACCAGTACTGCATGGTCCAGCAGGTCTCGAAGACCACCGGGGCGTGTTTCCAGACCTCTCCGGCGTTGGCGCCGGCCAGGGCCTGGGGATAGAAATCCTCCATATGGTTCCAGTCCTCCCGGAACCCGCCCATGTCACCCAGACAGTCGGCGCGCCAGCCGGCGCCGTGCTCCACGGCGTAACCCAGGCCGAAACCGGCGCCGATCAGCATGATGAGCGGGGTCTTGTGGAAGCTGTTCAGGTACATGTCGATCACTTTCGCCTGGGTGGAGTCATCCGGCATCTCCATCCCGGTGCCGCCGGTGTGCCACTCGCCCCAGCGGCCCACGGAGCCGATGTCCACGCAGTCCACATCCGGGTGCCCGTCGTAGCGCGCCCCCAGTGCGGCGATGAATTTGGCGTGCTTCTCCAGGAACACCGGGTCGTTGTAGTGCGGCTGCCAGTTTTTGGGATCGTCCTGGTATTTCTGCCCCTTGGCCCCGGCCCGGCGCACCCAGTCCGGCACGTGCATCACCCCGTTCTGGCACATCACCCGGAAATTGAGGCGCTGGCCGTTGGCATGGGCCTGGGCCAGCAGGCTGTCGATCATGCGGAAATCGATCCGCCCCTCCTCCGGCTCCAGCTCGTCCCAGTACCAGCGAAACTGGGCGATGGTGCATTTCGGGTGCAGGATTCCCTCCAGACCGTCGTTGAACAGGTGCGTGGTGGCGAAACCGCGCCCCGGGTTGAGCAGGGTCTCATCCGACTGCGCCGGCTCCACCACAGCGGCTTTCAACGCGGCGCAGGCCAGCAGCGCGGCTGTCAGCATAATAAACGCACAATACACCGTTCGCTTACCCAACGGTCCGGCCTGCGGCATTCGGCGCCCCCTGTGGTTTGGCATTCCTTTTCACACTCTGAAACGGTTGGCTCCGGTATCGGTTCTGGAATATCGCACATCCTCCGCTTTCAGACAAGTCTGATTTCATCTGCGCCGTCTGCACCGGGTTAGGCCGGTCGGCCCGCAGAGCCTGGACACGGCTTTCAATTAATTATTTCCGCACCGGATTCCCGGTTTACATAATCGTTTTCTTAATTGAATCTTGACAGAAAGGTGTGTATATTCAACCATGCACAGTTATTCCAGTCTGGGGAGAGCGAATGCCCGAAAAGTACATCCCGATCCCGCTGAGAAAGATCATAGTCGATTCCATCCCGGATTTCGACCTCTATCTTAGCCAGAACAGCCGGTTTGTCCTTTACAAGAAGGGCAATTACAGGTTCGAGCAGGAGAACCTCGACTCCCTGATCGAGAACAATGTCAGCTCGATGTTCGTCCAGCTGTCCGATTACGGCCGTTTCGAGCGCTACAGCCGCAAAGCCGAGGGTCAGGGTAAAGACAAAAAGGATTCCGGGCGGATCGGGCAGGAAAGTCTATTACTGTTCCACAACGAATTGCGCGAACATTACTTTGTGATCGACCCCAAGGTCATTCCTGCCGGTGCGGTTCTCGATTTCCCGATATTCCTGCGCAACAGCTCCGAACTTCAAGCCATACCGGACAGTTGCCTGGACAGCGACTGCAGATGGGAATTCAAAGGAAAAGGCGACCTGGAGAACCAGGAGCTGTTCATCGGCCGCGAAAGCCTCCTCCGCTACCGGCAGATAGTCGAGCAGAGGCTGCGGGACATAGACACAGACAGTTCCGCCAACGGAAACCGGCTGCTGCTGAAAGCCGTCTCCCTGCGCGAGTTCACCAAGCTCATCCTCCAGGACCTTCTGGATGATCCGACCAGCAGCGCGCGGATGACCAGCCTGAAAAACGTGATCAACTACATGGTGGATTTCATCCTTCAGCACCGCAGCGCTTTCCACTCGCTGATGGTGATCCACTCTCACGACCTCTACACCTACGTCCATTCGGTCAATGTCTGCACGTTCAGCGTGGCACTGGGCGCCACCATCGGGCTGCCGCTTTATCCCGACATCTACATCCTGGGCCTGGGCGGGATGCTGCACGACCTGGGCAAGAAAAAGATCGACCCCGTAATTCTGAACAAGCCCGAGGCCCTGACAGAGGGGGAGAGCGAGACTGTCAGAAAGCATGTCATGCTCGGGGTGAACATGCTGCGCCAGCACAAGGATGTTCCCGAGGAGGTGGTGCGGATGGTGTTCGAGCACCACGAGCGGCTGGACGGCAGCGGATATCCGAGAAAACTGAAAGGCGAGCAGATTTCGATGTTCGGCCGGATCGCCGCGATCGTGGATGTCTACGACACAATGACCACGGACTACCCGTACCGGAAGAAATACCGGCCTTTCGACGCCCTGAACCACCTGCACCTCTGCTCCGGACAGTTCGACCCCAACCTGACCCGCGAGTTCATCCTCCTGCTCGGGCGCCAGTTCGAGCAGAACGGAATAGCCTGACTTTCACGGTTGCCATTAAACTCCGGGAAGGTTATTTTTCACCTCCGTGTTTCCACGGTTTACGCGTCCTCCCCCCATTCAAGGGTCAATAATTCTGTAACGTCAAGCCTTGGCCCGTTGTCTTAGTCTGTCGGGATGGCCGTTGTAAGGGCGCTTTTTTTGAACCGGTCCGGGCGCCCAGAGTATCAGATAGAAGACTGCAATCCCAGGGACAGGCGCACGGAGCGACACAGGGGACGGCGTTCTTTTCAAGAAGCGACAATCCGTTGCACGCCTGTAATCCGGCAAACCCGCATTTTATAAAATCTTCTGCTTACGGTGACACTGATGAACATCACTATCGACGGTTTGAGTAAAACTTACCGCGGTGGAATCCAGGCCCTGAAACGAATCGACCTGAAGATCGAGCAGGGACTGTTCGGCCTGCTGGGGCCCAACGGTGCGGGCAAGACCACCCTGATGCGGATCCTGGTGACTCTGCTCGAGCCCTCCACCGGCACAGCCCGCTATGGCGAACTTGACCTTAAGCGCGACCGGGCCAGGGTGCGCGCCTGCCTGGGCTATCTGCCCCAGCAGTTCAGCACGTTCCCCAAGCTGCGCACCTGGGAGTTCCTCTCCTACGCCGCCAGCCTGGCCGGCCTCAGGGGCGCCGCCCGGCGCGGGGCCGTGGAACGGATGCTCGAGACAGTGGGCCTGTACGAGGCCCGCGACCGCATGGCCGGCAAGCTCTCCGGCGGCATGAAACGCCGCCTGGGGATAGCTCAGGCCCTGATCGGCGAGCCGCGCGTGCTGGTGGTGGACGAACCGACTGTCGGCCTGGACCCGGAGGAGCGCCTTCGTTTCCGTAACATCCTGTCCGAGATGAGTTCACGGGATATGGTGATCCTGCTCTCGACCCATATCGTGGGCGACATCTCAAGCTCCTGCGAGCGCATGGCCATGCTCAACCACGGCGAACTGGTGTACGACGGTTCCCCGGAGGCGCTGGTGGCCGCCACCCGCGGGCACGCCTGGCTCGTTCACGCCCTGGACAGCGAGCTGGACAACCTCCGCGAGAACTGGTCCGTGATCTCGACCGTGCCGGCGGCGGACGGTTGGGAGGTGCAGGTGGTGGGTGACAAGCCGGACGGTTTCAACGCCGAGCCAATCGAGCCGAACCTCGAACATGCCTATGTGCATTTCCTGGAGCAGAAACTGGGCGAAAAGCTCGATCACGACGACGCGGACTGACTCCGGCTCCCGGCGCGGGAAAGATGACGCGCTGAACTAAATCACAGAGGTTGCGACAATGACACTCATCCAAGCCATTCTGGCCGTGGCCCGTTTCGAGGCCAAAATCCTGTGGCGGAGCTGGTTTTTCCGCATCTTCGCCCTGCTGTTCATGATCCTGATCGGCCTGTTCGATTTCTTCATGTTCTGCTTCGAGCGCTCGGCCCGCTGGATGTTCTACGGCATGGCGGGCGGCATACCCTACGCCGACCTGCTGTTCCTGAACATCCTGCAGGCGGTGGTGGCCATTTTCCTGGCCTCGGATTTCCTCAAGTTCGACCGTAAGCTGGACACCACGGATGTGATCTACATGCGCTCGATGACCAACGCCTCCTACGTGCTGGGCAAGGTCCTGGGCGTGCTGGCCGTTTTCATGCTGCTCAACGGCGCAGTGCTGGCCGAGGCCGCGGTGTTCAATCTGTTTTTCGCCGAGGCCCCGTTCATCTGGCAGGCCTATGTGTTCTATCCACTCATTATAAGCCTGCCCACCCTGGTGTTCATCTTCGGCCTGACTTTCCTGCTGATGATCCTTGTGCGCAGCCAGGCCCTGGTGTTCGTACTGCTGCTGGGTTACATCGCCGCGGTGATGTTTTTCCTGCAGGACAACGCGTTCAGGCTGTTCGACTACACCGCTTTCAACCTGCCGCTGGCCTGGTCCGATTTCACCGGCCTGGGAGATATATCCCTGGTGTTGATGCAGCGTGGGTTCTACCTGTTGAGCGGCCTGGCCCTGGTGCTTGTCACCGCCCTGCTCCTGCGCCGTCTTCCGCAGACCCGCATTGTCAGTATCCTGTGCGCGGCCGGTGCGGCGCTCTGCGTGGCCGGCGCGCTGAGCCTGGCCCTGGCCTATGTGAACAATTTCCGCAGCGGCAGCCTCCTGCGCAGCCGCATGCTGGCCATGAACGACAAGTACGCTTCCCAGCCCCGTGTCTGTGTGACCGGGGACAGGCTCGAACTGGAGCACCGCGGGACTGGCCTGTCCGCCAGCGCGGCCCTGAGCCTGACCAATCGCAACGACAGTCCGCTGGACCAGTACCGGCTGAGCCTGAACCCCGGGTTCACGGTTAAAAGCGTAACCCGCAACGGAGCGGATATTCCGTTCGAGCGTGAGCTGCACCTGCTGCTCATCCACCCGTCCCAGGCGCTGGCCCCGGGCGCGGTGGACTCACTGCGGATTGCCTACGAGGGCGCGCCGGACCAGCAGGCCTGCTACCTGGACATCCCGGACTCGGTCCGCTACAGCCCGAACCGGCCGGTTTTCTTCTGCCTGGGCAAAGCTTATGCTTTCGTGCAGCCGGACTACCTTCTGCTCACCCCGGAGGACGGCTGGTATCCCACGTCCGGCCTGCCCGCCGGACCCGGCCTGCCCACGGATGACTACCAGGACTTCACCGCTTTCAGCCTGAGCCTGACCACTGCGGCTGGCCTCAACGCCACCGCGCCCGGCGCGCGCGACAGCCTGGGCGGCGGCAAGTACCGTTTCAGCCCCGAGGAGCCCCTGCCACGTTTCAATGTGACCGCGGGACGCTACGATTGCCTGTCGATCTCCACGGATAGCCTGAGCTACAGTATTTTTATCCTGCGCGGGCATGATTTCTTTTCCAGCCAGTTCAAAGAGCTGGGCGCCAAGCTTCCCGAAGAGCTGAAGAAATTCAAGAACGACCTGGAAAACAAGCTGGGTCTGGATTATCCGTTCCCCAGGTTCACCCTGGTCGAGACCCCGCTCCAGTTCTGCGACTACAACCGTCCCTGGCTCAGCGCCAACGAGTCCATCCAGCCCGAGCAGGCCCTCCTGCCCGAAAAGGGACTCCTGATGGAAGGGATGGATTTCCGGTCCATGAACTACTGGCGCAGCCAGAGCATGTCCCGGCGGGGACAGAGCGAATCGCCCGAGGACGCCGCCCGCAACAGCCTGAACATGATCCTTTCGAGCAATTTCGGCGGCGGCAACCAACGCGGGATGTTCATGCGGGCGTTCCGCCGCTCCTCCGGCGGCAATATCTCGCTGCAACGCCTGGCCATGTCGGTCTTCGGCTCGGGCTCGGAGACGCAGACGTTCAACCAGTTCCCGCAGTTCTATGGTTTCCCGGGGCGGCTTTCCTCTAAAGACCACGTGGTTTTCAACCTGGCTTTCGAGCAGTACCTGCTGTCGCTCCTGAACACGGACACCAACCCGTTCCGCCGGATGATGCTGGGCATCTCGGTGGAGGAGGAGGCGAACCTCCTGCTGGCCAAGCAGTCCCTTTCCGAGGTCCTGGCCGACCCGGAGGACGCTGTCCTGCGCCTGGGGGTGCTCTCCTCCAAGAGCCAGATCCTGTTCGGCCTGGTGGAGGCCCGCCTGGGGCAGAAACCGTTCCAGGAGTTCCTGCACAGCCAGCTCAATAAATTCCGTCACCAGGTCCTGCCCACTGCGGTGCTCTTGGACAGCCTGAAAGCCCGGTTCGAGATCGACCTGGACAGCCGGATGGATGCCTGGCTTAACTCGAAAAGCATGCCGGCGTTCCTGTTCGCCGGCAGCGACTGCCGCGAGGTGCTGCAGGACAACCAGACCCGCTACCAGCTCAGTTTCAAGGTGCAGAACACGGGTGACGGCGAGGGTCTGATCCAGGTGGATGCCAGCCGTCCGCGGGGCGGCCCCGGGTTCCGGCCCGGACCGGACAACAGCTCCTCCGAGGAGAAACACCTCTACGCGATCCCGGCCGGAGCGGCGCGGAAAATCTCGCTGCTGGTGGATGAGGCCCCGGGCAACATGCGGGTCAACACTTTCGTCTCGCTCAACATCCCGGCCGAGGTGAACCTTCACCTGGGCGAGCCGGTCGAGGACCACAAGGCCGCGCCGTTCGAGGGGGTCGAGGAAATCCAGGGGCCGCTGAGCCTGGAGGAGCCGGGGACAATCGTGGTGGACAACGAGGACCCGGGGTTCAAGATCGAGCAGCGGGCCAGCGAGGGACGCCTGAAAAAGCTGTTTTCGCGCAACGGGCAGAAAACCAAGGACGAGTACGCCGGGATCTGGTTCTGGAATCCACCCGCCCAGTGGACCGCCACGGCCAATTCCGATTTCTACGGCCTCTACCGTCACAGCGCCAGCTACATAAAGGCCGGCTCGGGCGACAACAAGGTCTCCTGGACCGCCAAGCTGCCCAAGAGCGGCCAGTACGACGTGTTCGTGTACATCACGGTGTTCGACGTGCCCTGGATGCGTCGCGGCCCCGGCGGAGCCGGCAATTTCGTCCTCGTGGATGACTTCCATTTCAGCGTGCATCACGATGACGGGACGGAAGAAGTGGAGATCGACGCCAGCGCGGAAAACACCGGCTGGGTGCTGTTGAAGGACTGGTATTTCTCGCAGGGCGACGCCGTGGTGGAGCTGTCCGACCAGAGCAAGGGACGGATCGTGTACGCGGACGCCGTGAAATGGGTGGAGCACAAATGAGAAAGCGAGCCGAAAGATGAACTCCCCGACAAGACTGCAACGCGCCGCGGGGTGCGCCCTGGCCTGCCTGTGCACCCTGAGCGTGCTCTGGTCGCCGGGCCGGGCGGCCACCACACTGACCCTGGACACGGCCCTGGAGACCGCGTTCGGGAACAGTCCCGACATCCTGAGCACCAAGCTCGACCTGGAGCGCTCCAGCGAGCTGCTACGCGCCCAGCAGGCCGCGCTCAAGAGCCAGTTCAGCCTGACCCTGAACCCGATCACCTACTCCAGGGACAAGACTTTCAACCCGATGTTCTCGGTCTGGAGCAGCAACGACTCGAAGAGCACCTCCTCCCGGTTCACGATCAGCCAGCCGCTGATCCAGACCGACGGCACGTTGAAACTGACCAACACCCTGAACTGGCAGAACTCGATCAGCGATTACAACGAGGTGCGCAACAAGAGCTACACCAACAACCTGCTGCTCAGCTACACCCAGCCTCTGTTCACCTACAACCGCACCAAGCTGGCCACCCGCCGTCTGGAGCTGAGCCTGGAGACCACCCGCCTGGCCTACGGCGTGCAGCGGCTGAGCATAGAGCGCCAGGTGACCCAGGCTTTCTACAATGTCTACGAGAGCAAGCTGAGCCTGGAGATCGCCCGCGAGGAACTGGCCAACCGTCAGGCCAGCTACGACATCATCCGCAACAAGGTCGAGGGCGGCCTGGCCGCGCGCCAGGAGCTGTACCAGGCCGAGGTTGACCTGTCCAGCAGCCGTTCCACCGTGCAGAGCGGCGAGATGCAGCTGGCCAACAACCTCGACCGTTTCAAGCTCCTGATCGGCATCCCGCTGGATGAGGAGATCACGGTGGAGGCGGATGTCACCTGGCAGCCGGTCGAGGTGGACCTGAAAAAGGCGCTGGACCACGGCCTGACCAGCCGCATGGAACTGCGCCAGCGCGACATCGACATCGAGAACGCCAAATTCGACCTGACCGAGACCGAGGCCCAGAACGAATTCCGCGGCGACATGACGGTCAACTACGGCATCAAGGGCAACGACGAGTCGTTCTCCAACATGTACGACAAGCCCACACGAAACCAGGGGGTGAGTCTCCAGTTCGACATCCCGCTCTGGGACTGGGGCGAGAAAAACCACCGGGTCAAGGCCTCGATGGCCTCGATCCGCAAGACCCGGCTCTCGTCGGACAACCAGCGCAACAACATCACCATCGGGGTGCGCGAGGCCTACCGTTCGCTGCAGAACTCGGCCACCCAGATCGACCTGGCCGAGCTGGGGGTGAAAAACGCCCAGCTCACCTATGAGATCGACCTGGAACGCTACAAGAACGGCGACCTGACCAGCATGGACCTGAACCTGAGCCAGAACCAGCTGTCGCAGAAAAAGATCGCACGGGTCCAGGCCCTGATCGACTACCGCCTGGCCCTGCTGAACCTGAAGATCGAGTCGCTGTACGATTTCGAAAAGAACCACTCTGTGCTGAACGATATCGAGACCGATCCGCTCGGAGACGGCGACAAGAAATAACTTCGGCATACGAAGTGAAAGACTGCTGAAACCATATAAGGAGCGAAAAGTGAAAACTGCATTCCGGGCCTTACCCTGGCTCGTGCTGCTGGCGGCGGCCTGCGGGAGCCAGCCCTCGACGAGCCAGTCGGACGTGGAGATACCGGTTTCGGTGGAAGAGGTGGCGAAAAAGCCCATCGAGGAGTTCGTGATCGCCACCGGGACAGTCAACGCCGACGGTGACGCCAGCATGGTCAGCGAGACCGCCGGTTTCTACCGCCTGGGAATCAACTCGTCCACCGGCAAGGAGTTCGCTCTGGGCGACCGGGTTAGAAAAGACCAGATCGTGGTCTTCCTGGACAACCCGGAGCAGGAGAACGATATCCGGATCGAAGTCAAGAAAATGGCCATGGAGAGCGCCCAGCGGGAGTTTGAAAAGCAGAAGTCGATTTTCGAGAAAGGCGGCGTGACCGAGCGCGACCTCAAGACTGCCGAGCAGACCGCCATCGACTCGCGCTACAGTTTTGAAAACGCACAGATGCAACTGGCCAAGCTCAAGGTGAAAGCCCCGTTCGACGGGCTGATTGTGGAGCTGCCATATTTCACCCGCGGGGTGAAAGTCAACCAGAACACAACCCTGTTCCGGGTGATGGACTACAGCCGCCTGAACCTGGATGTCAGCCTGCCGGGCAAGCTGCTGGGCAAGATCCAGACCGGGCAGAACGCGCGGGTGATGAACTACTCCATCCCGGACAAGGTGCTCGACGGCCGCGTGACCGAGGTCTCCCCGGCCCTGGCAAGCGACACCCGGGCTTTCCAGGCCAGCCTCCAGATCGACAACCCGGAGCAGGTCCTGCGTCCCGGCATGTTCGTCAAGGCCGAGATCGTGACCGCCCGCGCCGACAGCGCCGTGGTGATCGACAAGGACATCATCCTCACGCGCGGCAACCGGCGCATCCTCTACGTGGTCAACCGCGGGATCGCCCAGGAGCGCCGGATCACCCTGGGCCTGGAGAACCCGGACCAGGTGCAGGTCACCGAGGGCCTTGACCCTCAGGACCGCCTGGTGGTCAAGGGGTTCGAGACGCTGCGCGACGGTTCCAGGGTGAAAATCACCCAGTGAGCGGCCCCCGGGCCGTAAATTCCAGCACACAAGCCAGGTGTTCAGGATGAAGAAGATAGTGCAGTTTTCGGTGGATTACCCGGTCACGATCCTGATGCTCGTCCTGGGGGTCCTGCTCCTGGGCTACATCTCGTTCACCCGTCTGGGTATGGACCTCTACCCCGAGATGCAGAGCCCGAAGATATACGTGGAAATCACCTCCGGCGAGCGCCCGCCCGAGGAGATGGAGCGCCAGTTCGTCAAGGACGCCGAGGCCCTGGCCAGCCGCCAGAAAGGCGCGGTGCACGTTTCCTCGGTCTGCCGGGTCGGTTTCGCCCGTGTCACCGTGGAGTACGCCTGGGGCACGGACATGGACGAGGCCTTTCTGTCCGTGCAGAAATCCCTGGGCGACCTGAAGCAGAACACCGAGATCGACGAGCTCACGGTCTCGCGCCAGGACCCTAACGCAACGCCCGTGATCGTGGTCGGGCTGAGCAACCCGCAGATCGACGACATGGACGAGCTGCGGAGGGTGGCCGAGAACTACATCCGCAACGAGCTGGTGCGCCTGGAGGGTATAGCGGATGTGAAACTCCTGGGACAGGAGGAAAAAGAGGTCCAGGTCCAGACCGACGACTACCTTCTGCAGGCCCACAATCTGACCCAGAGCGATGTCGCCTCCAAGATCGGCGAGTACAACCGCTCGATCTCGGGCGGCTCGCTGGTGGAGATGGGCACCAAGTACGTGATCAAGGGCGTGAGCGAGTTCACCTCGCTGGACGACATCGGCAACGTGGTCCTGGCCTGGAAGGATGAATCCACGGCAAGCAGCGGCAGCGGGAGCACTGCCTCCCCCGCAGCGGGAGCCGCCGCGGGGGGAAGCACCTCGGTCACGGACCAGCGCACCCCCGTTCTGCTCAAGGACATCGCCACTATCACCCTGGCGGCCAAGAAACCGGACAACATCGTGTACCTGGACGGCAAGCGGGCGATGGCCCTGGCCGTGTACAAGGAGACCCGCTTCAACACGGTCAAGGCGGTGGAGCAGTTCAACACGGCCCTGAAGACCCTGCGCCAGGCATTGCCCGGCTACGAGCTGACCGTGATCGAGAACAGCGGCCAGTTCATCAGCGGCTCGGTGGATGAGTTGGAGCAGAGCGCCCTGTACGGCATCCTGCTGGCCGTGATAGTGCTATTCGTGTTCCTGCGCCGGGTCGGGGCTACGCTCATCATCAGCCTGGCCATCCCGATCTCGATTGTGGCCACGTTCAACCTGATGTATTTCAACGGCCTGACCCTCAACCTGATGACCCTGGGAGGACTGGCCCTTGGGGCGGGCATGCTGGTGGACAACGCCATCGTGGTGATGGAGAACATCTCGCGCCACCTGGACGAGGGCCGCAGTCTGCGCGAGGCAGCGGTCCTGGGCACGAGCCAGGTGGGCGGGGCGATTATCGCCAGTACGGTCACGACCGTGGTGGTGTTCCTGCCCATTGTCTACCTGCAAGGGTTCTCCGGCGAGCTGTTCAAGGACCAGGCCTGGACCGTGGCCTTTTCGCTGCTTTCCTCTCTGGTGGTGGCGATCCTGGTGATGCCCATGCTGGCCACCCGCCTGCTGGGACGCAAGGGACGGCCGGAGGATTACGATTCGCGGGCCTTGCAGTTCTCGGGCTACCCACGGCTCCTGTCGGGCCTGGTGGCGCGTCCCTGGAGCGTGATCGGCGCGGCGCTGGCCCTGATCGCCCTGACCGCCGCTTTCATACCCAAGCTCAAGAGCGAGTTCATCCCCCGCACCGACCTGGGCGATTACACTGTCGACCTGCACCTGCCCGAGGGCACCGAGCTCTACCGCACCGCCGGTACGGTGAACGGCATCGAGAAACAGATTCACGAGCTGCTGGGTGGCTCTCTGCGCTCGCTCTACAGCATCTCGGGCAAGTGGCGCGACACCGAGGGCGACATCTCGGAGGAGTTCGAGGACGAGAACACGGCCACGATCCGGGTCTTCCTGAACCGTGACAGCAGCCTGACCACCGAGCAGGCCATGGCCCGCACCTCCTCGATGCTCGGCCAGATTCCGGACCTGGAGGCCCGGGTCTACCAGGAGCAGACCACGCTCCAGATGGGCACGGGCAGCGAGCAGGCCCCGGTGGTGCTGGAGATCCGGGGCGAGGACCTCGACCGTCTGAAAGAGCTGACATTCCAGGCCCGGGACAAGCTGGCGGCCATCGACGGGCTGGAGAACCTCCAGACCAATTTCGACCAGGGCCGCCCGGAGATCGAGATCGTCCTGGACCGTATCCGCGCCGGCCTCTACGACATCGGCGTGCAGAGCGTGAGCACCCGCCTGAAGAATATCCTCTCCGGGGCGGATGCCGGCACCTGGGAGACCGGTGGCGAGGAGCGCAACATCACGGTGAAGCTGCCGCAGGCCAGCGTGAACTCGCTGGACATGATCCAGGTGACCCAGGGCAACAACAAGATCAGCCTGTACGAGGTGGCGGATGTGCGCCAGGAGATGGCCCCGGTGGCGATCTACCGCGAGGACCAGGAGCGCTGCGGCACGGTGAGCGCGCACCTTTCCTCCCGCACGACCATCGACCGGGCGGCCGAGAGTATCCGCGCCTCCCTGGCCGGGGTGGATTTCCCGCCCGAGTACTCCTGGCGCCTGACCGGCGAGGAACGCGACCGCCAGGAATCGTTCGCCAGCCTCAAGTTCGCCCTGTGGCTGTCGCTGATCCTGGTCTACAGGGTGCTGGCCTCGCAGTTCGAGTCCCTGGTCCAGCCGTTCACCATCGTGCTCTCCATCCCGCTGGCCTTTGTGGGGGCGCTCGGCATTTTCCTCATTCTGGGCCGTCCGCTCAACATCATGGCCTACATCGGAATAATCATGCTGGCCGGGATCGCGGTGAACAACGCGATCATCCTGGTGGACGCCATCGGACAGCTAAGGCGCGAGGGCCTGGCCCGTCACGAGGCGATCCTCGAGGCCGGGCGCCGGCGTATCCGGCCGATCCTGATGACCAGCCTGACCACGATCCTGGCCCTGCTGCCGCTCACCTTCGGGTTCGGCGAAGGCGCATCGCTGCGCGCACCCATGGCCCTGGCCGTGATCGGCGGCATGGTGACCTCCACCGCCCTGACCCTGGTGGTCATTCCCTGTGTCTATCTGGTGTTCGACCGTCTGGTGGAGGCATTGTTCCCCGGACGGGCCGACCACTCTTACTGAGATAACGAATCATGGGCCTGATAGAAACCATCGTACGCCGTAAAGTCCTGGTCTCGATGCTGTTCATCGGGACATGCCTGCTGGGCGTGATCTCCTACCGCAACCTGCCCCTGGAGATCATGCCGGATGTGGACCTGCCGTTCCTGATCGTGCGCGTAAGCTCGCGCTACGAGGTCAACCCGGAGTACCTGGAGCGCAAGGGGGTGGTCCCGCTGGAGGGGGCGGCCGGCTCGATGGCCGGGCTGAACAAGCTGGAGTCGCGCATCGACCAGCGCAGCGGCACCATCTTCGCCTATTTCGACCGCGGCGTGGACATGAACCTGGCCTACCTCGACCTCCAGGAGCGGGTGGAGGCGCTCACCTCCTCGCTGCCCGAGGAGTTCCAGGTCAGCGTGCTCAAGGTGGACACCGAGCGGCTGTCCAACATGTTCATGCGCCTTCAGGTGCGCGGCTCGGGCGGGCTGGAGCGTCTGCGCGCGCTGATCGACGAGAAGATCCAGCGTGAGTTTTCCAGCATCGAGGGCGTGGCCAACGTGGATGTCACCGGCGGCCGCAGCGAGACCGTGGAGATTTCACTCGCCCCCGAGGCGGCCGAGGCCTACAACATGTCTCCCGGGCGGGTGCGCAGCCTGATCGCCGCCGGCAACCTGGACAAGACCTTTGTCGGGCGGGCCTATGATGGCGACCGGGTCTATTTCGTCAACCTGCAGTCGGACTACGACAAGGTGCTCAAGCTGGAGCAGCTCGTAGTGGACGCCAAGGGTCCGGTGCTGCTGGGCGACATAGCGGACATCACTTTCGGGCTGAAAGACCAGACCACGGTCAGCCGGGTCAACGGTAAGGATGCGATCACGCTGCAACTGGTGCGGGATGCCAACGTGAACCTGATCGCCCTGTCGCGCGCCGTGCGCGCCAAGGTGGACGAGCTCAACCGCAGCCTGGCCTCGCAGGATGTCCAGATCGTGATCCAGAGCGACACCGGCGAGGACATGCAGAAAAACCTGGACCTGATCCTCAACCTGGCCCTGACCGGCGGCCTGCTCTCGGTGCTGATCCTCTGGTTTTTCATGCGTAACCTGCGCCTGGTGACCGTGGTGCTGCTGGCCATCCCGGTCTCGATCCTGACCGCGTTCAATTTCTTCTACGGCTACCATATCTCGCTCAACAGCCTGACCCTGGTGGGCATGGCCCTGGCTGTGGGCATGCTCCTGGACAACAGCGTGGTCGTGCTGGAGAACATCTATCGACTGGTTTCCCTGGGCAAAGGACGGGACATCGCCGTGACCCAGGGCACGCGCGAGGTCTGGCGCTCGATTGTGGCCTCCACCCTGACCACGATCACCGTGTTCCTGCCGTTCGTTTTCGCCGATGATTTCATGATCCGGTTGATCGGGCGCAACGTGGGGGTGTCGATAGTCTCCACCCTGCTGGTCTCGCTGGTGGTGGCCCTGCTGCTGGTCCCCATGCTGGCCCACGCCCTGCTGGACCGCAAGACCAAACCCATCTCGTTCAACCGGGTCTCGCAGAAAAACCGGGCCGTGCAGATTTACACCCTTCTGCTCAAGACCGGCATGCGCTACCCGGTGCCCACGATCCTGGGCACGGCGCTGGTGTTCTTCGCCAGCATCGTGATCTGCATGGGCCTGAGCCTGGATGTGCCACGACAGGCCGAGCAGAGCGAGCTGACTGTTTACCTGACCATGCCGCGCGGGGCCACCCTGGAGACCACCGACCTGGCCGCCTCCAAGCTGGAGTCCCGCCTGGACAGCATCCCCGAGGTCCAGGACAGGGTCACCACGGTCTACGAGGATGAGGCCACAGTGACCCTGCAGTTCAAGAAAGATTACGAGAAAACCTTCCACCGTGACATCCAGGCGATCCGCTCCGAGGTCGGGCGCCGGATCGACAATTTCGGCACCGGGGATGTCAGCCTGACCGAGCCCTCCTCCAGCACTCGCTTCTCGGGCGGTATGGGCGGCGGGCAGATGGCCTCGTTCGAGCGGCTGTTCGGAATCGGCAACCAGCAGGAAAAGGTTGTGATCATGGGCAACGATTTCGACCTGCTGCGCAAGGTGGCCGATGACGTGCAGTACGTGCTGGAGCACAACGAGAGTATCAGCCGGGCGCGCCAGAACATGTCGGGCAGCCGTCCGGAAGTGCATGTCCTGCTGGACCACCGTCTGCTGAGCTACTACTCGATCCCCCTGACCAGCGTGACCACCGAGCTGGCCTCGTTCCAGAAAGAGGTCACCAGCGGCACCATGTTCAAGCAGGGTGACATCGAGTACGACATCGTGATCCGCACGGATGAGCCCGAGAAAGAGCGCACCTTCCGCGACCTGGAGGACCTGCGCATCTCCACCTCCGCGGGCGGCGAGTTCTACCTGTCGCAGCTCAGCCGGATCGTGTTCGCCTCCGACCTGTCTCAGATCACCCGCCTGAACCAGGAGAACCGGGTCGAGGTGAGCTACTCGTTCCGGGATGAGATCACCGACTCGAAAAGCCTGCTCCAGGCCTCCCGCGACGGCATCGACCAGTTGATGGCCTCGATGACCCTGCCGCCGGGCGTGGCCCTGCAGGTGGAGCATGAGGAGAACCAGTACAAGGATTTCTATTTCCTGATCGCCGCGGCCTTTATCCTGATCTACATGATCCTGGCCTCGACTTTCGAGTCGCTGACCGCGCCGCCGGTGATCCTGTTCACCATCCCGCTGGCCACTATCGGCGCTTTCTGGGGCCTGATCCTGACCGGCAACTCGCTGAACAACGCCAACTCGATGGTCGGGTTCCTGATCCTGCTGGGCGTGGTGGTGAACAACGGGATCATCCTGATCGACTATACAAAGATCCTTCGCTCGCGCGGGTTTCGCCGCAGCCGCGCCCTGATGACCGCCGGCCAGGCCCGTCTGCGTCCGATCCTCATCACCGCGGCGACCACCATCGTGGGCATGCTGCCGCTGGCCATGGGCAAGGCCGAGTACGTGACCCAGGTGGGTGCGCCGTTCGCGATCACGGTGATCGGGGGCCTGAGCCTGAGCACCCTGTTCACCCTGGTGTTCATCCCCACGGTCTACTCGGGCCTGGAGTCGATGCTGGCCTGGCTGCGCACCCTGAGCCTGCGGCTGAAGATCGGGCAGGCGCTCGTGTTCGCCGGGCTGTGTGCGCTCATCTGGTGGGGCGTGGACAGCCTGCTCTGGCGCGGGGTCTGGCTGTTCCTGGCCGCCACCGCGGTGCCGGGCGTGACATGGTTTACCCTGAGCAGCCTGCGTCAGGCGCGTGAGGACGTGATCGAGCGCGGCACGTCGCTCACTATCGGCATCCGCCGTCTGGTGAAAGTCTACGACAGCTACGGGCGGTTTGTCCGGGAGTGGAAAAAAGCCGAACGCATGGAGCAGCTTCGCGGCCCGATCCGGGTCTATCGCTCCTGGCGCGACCTGGACAGCCTGCAATGGCAACTGCCCATTTTCGGCTTCGGTGTGTACTACGTGTTCTTTTATTTGCAAAGCCATTTCTGGATCGTGGTGCTGAGCGTGGTCCTGCAAGTGTTTCTGCTGTCGGGCCTCAAGCCGGTGCGCGCCTGGCTGGACTACCGCGCCGGCTCACGCGGCGGAGCGCAGGAGGGCTCGAAATTCGCCCGGCGCCTGGCCCTGGTGTTGTTCTGGCTGCCGCCGGCGCTCTGCCTGGGCTCGTACCACCAGATGGGTTTCAAGCTGCCGGGGATAATTTTCGTGGCCACGCTCTGGTACGCGGGCCTGGCGGTCAAGGCCGCCTCCGACCGCCTGTACGGCCAGAAAATCAACATCATGCGCCTGAGCGGCCATCTGGTCTGGCTGCGCATGAATTTCTACCGTCTGGTGCGCATGGTCCCGGTGATCGGCCGCAAGCGCACCCCGTTCAAGGCGCTGGACAGTGTTTCGCTGGAGATAGAAAGCGGGATGTTCGGCCTGCTGGGCCCGAACGGCGCGGGCAAGACCACCCTGATGCGCGTGGTCTGCGGCGTGCTGGACCAGAGCTACGGCACGGTGCGGATCAACGGGATCAGCTACGATGAGAAGCGCGAGGAGCTGCAGGGGCTGATCGGCTACCTGCCGCAGGAATTCGGCACCTACGATAACATGAGCGCCCGCGAGTTCCTCGACTACATCGCGATCCTCAAGCGTATCTACGACAGCGAGGAACGGCTGAAGCGGGTGGACTACGTGCTGGGCGCGGTGCACCTGACCGAGCAGGCCGAGCGCCGGATCGGCTCGTTCTCGGGCGGCATGAAACAGCGTATCGGCATCGCCATGACCTTGCTGCACCTGCCGCGTATCCTGGTGGTGGATGAGCCGACCGCGGGCCTCGACCCGCGCGAGCGCATCCGTTTCAGGAACCTGTTAGTCGAGCTTTCGCGCGAGCGGATCGTGATCTTCTCGACCCACATCATCGAGGACATCTCCAGCTCCTGCAACAAGGTGGCCGTGCTGGACCGCGGCGCCATGCACTACCTGGGCGACCCGCAGGACATGACCCGCGCCGCCCAGGGGCATGTCTGGCAGTTCAACCTGGAGCCGCAGGAGTTCCAGGCCGCGCGCGAGAGCCTGCGTATCGTGCACCACATGCGCGTGGAGGACAAGATACGGGTGCGCTGCCTGAGCGACCAGTCGCCGCGCCCGGATGCGATCCAGGCCCAGCCCACCCTGGAGGATGCCTACCTCTGGCTGCTGGGACGGGACCCGGAGAGCGCGCAGAAAAAGATGAAGGCCAAAAAGACGGGTGCGGCCGCGCCCAAGGAGAGCTGAGCATGCCCTGGCGTCGAACCATACACAACTGGGCCGTGCTGGCCGGCTCGCTGGTCCGCTACAACCTGAAAATCATTTTCGGCGGCAAGTTCGTCTATTTCCTGGGGGCCGCGGTTTTCATTTTCCTGGCCGTGACCGGGATCAACCTCTACAACGCCCAGTCGACCCCGGGGGCGAGCAATGTCTTTCCACTGCTGCTGGTGCCGGGCCTGCTGCTGATGTTCTACCCCAGCACGTTCGGCATCCAGAACGACCTGGACAGCCGCATGCTGGAGATACTGTTCGGCATCCCCAACTACCGCTACAAGGTCTGGCTGCTGCGCCTGGCCCTGGTGTTCCTGCTTACCGCGGCGATAGTGTGGGTGCTGGCGGGGCTGGCCTCGCTGGTGCTGGTGCGGTTCAACCTGGGCGCGATGGTGCTGCAGGTGATGTTCCCGGTGGTGTTCCTGGGCTGCCTGGCGTTCATGATCTCGACCCTGGTGCGCAGCGGCAGCGGCACGGCGGTGCTGGTCTCGATCATCAGCTTCTTTTTCTGGATCGGACGGCCCGATTCGGCCATCTCCAACTGGAAATGGAACATCTTCCTCAACCCCTACGACCTGCCGCGGGATGCCAACCCGGCCGCCTGGGCCGATATCGTGCTCACCAACCGGGTGATCCTGGCCTGCGCCGCGGCGGCGGCCCTGCTCTACGGCCTGCTCAACCTACAGCGGCGCGAGAAATTCCTGGGCTGAAAACGAGCAGGGGCAAGGCGCGCCGTGCCCTTACGCAATTATATCGATCCATACAAAGAAAAGGGGCGGGTTCGAAACCCGCCCCTGCTTTTTACAGCGTCGTTTTTCAACTACATCGATCTATCCCCTACTTCAACTCCACCCGCACTGTCCCCTGGCCGGACTCGAACATGAAACAACCGTTCGCCCCCACCTTTCCCTGTGTCAGCGGCTTGCCCTCCAGGCTCACACTCACTGCACCGCCCGGCTCCAGTCCAGCGATAAGGTGCCGTACGTCGGAGCCGTCGCTGTTGTACTCCAACTTCTTCGAGGACAACGAATCATCACGCAGGGCTACATTCCAACCCGGGAGGCTCACTGTCAACCAACCCTTATCTTTTGAGGCCACGCCTGTGCCGCCGAGCTGCGCGCTTCCCGGATAGACCAGTAGCAGATGCAGGAACTCGGTCTCGGCCGAGGTGTCCGGGGCGCTCACCTCCACGCGCCAGGCCCCGGCCTCCACATCCCCCTCTTTCTCCCCGATCGGGTAGTTTGCCCCGTTGACCTCGAACTCATGCCCCGGCCCGCCGACCTTGATAATACGCGGATTGACCGGAAGCAGGGTCATACAGAGCATGGAGCCGCTGTACCTGTCTCCGCCGCGCTTCACCCTGACCGTGAATTTGCCCACCTCCGGCTCCTCGATACTGTGCAGGAGGAACACTTTCTGGAACGTGGGGTCGCTGGAGCGCACCCGGTCGTGGACGATGAAACTGGCCACAGGGCCATCCCCGGGGCGGTTTTTAAGGAACACGAACGTGCGACGCACCAGCTCGACCTTGGGACCATAACCGCGGGTGGCGTCTCCGGTGACCAGGGCATACTGTCCTGCCGGATCCTCGGCGTGGGCCAGCACCCGGGCCAGATTGAAATCCGGCTCCGCGATACTCTCCAGTTTTTCCGGGTTGTCGCCCTCGCGTGGGTAGGGCATGCCGCCATCGGCCTGCACCGGGCGGCCCCGGTAGACCACTTTCTCGTCCGGGTCGCGGATCAGCAGGCAGTTGTGGGCGATTGTGCGCTGGTAGTACTGGAGCCAGTGGTCGGAATCGTAACCCGAGAGCGAGGCCTCGTACTCACCCGAGTCGATAGCCAGAGCGCCGCGGCAGTAAATCTGGAAACTAAGACGGTCCAGGTGGTCATGGTTCTTCACGTACAGCGGCATGACCTTGAACATGCCGACCACGTCGTCCCTGCCGCCCCAGCCGGTGCGGAACAGCAGCGTGCCGGCCGCCCCGCCAGACCAGCGCACGGTGGGCAACTCCTGCGGCCCGGCGGCCTTGCGCTCCGGGTCGCGCCAGATTATGTCGCTGATCGCGGTCCAGACCCGGTTGAGGTCGCGGCCCAGCAGATATTCGTTGAACAGCACCGGATCATCGTAACGCACCGCGGCGTAGAGCAGCATCTCGGACAGGGCCGGGCTGGTCCAGGCCTCCGCGGTGTCGTAGTACGGGAACGCCCCCTCTGGACGCCCTCGCGGGTCGCGGCGTGAGTTCTGGGGACGGTGGTCCAGCCAGTCATCGCCGTTACGCAGGAACTGGCCGTCCGGGCGGCGGGCGTAGACCCAGTAGCGCCCGGCCTGGGCCATGAACGGCAGCCGCGGGAACAGATCGAGGTCCGTGCCCTTGTACAGCTCACACAGGATACGCATGTCAGCCTGGTAGTGGGTCACCCCGTAGGAGGTGCCCTGCGAGGAGAGGCCCTCGCGGTAGAAAACGCTCTTTGCGGCGAGCTGGGTCTTGGCCACATTGACCGCCCGCTCGAAAATCGAAGGGTCCTCATCGTAGAACGCCAGTCCGGCCGGGATATGGGCATCCGCCATGTGGTTTACCAGGTGCCCGGCGTGCGGCGGCTGGGTCTCGAGGTCCTCTCCCCCGGCCAGGGCGAGCTGGGCGCGGATTCCGGCCAGAAGGCTGTCGTGCTCGGCGCGGGTGAACTGGTCGTGGCACCAGTCCCAGACCACGGCCTCGGGCCAGACCTTGTGCGTGGCCTCCCAATCATCCCCGTTGGGGGTGGCGGCCAGCTCCAGGGCCGCGGCGATGGCAGTGCGGGCGCTGGCCTGCTGACCGGTCACGAGATAGTGGAACGCGTTAGCCAGCATGCGCTCCTTGGCGCTCTTGTTCGTCAGGTTGCCCAGCACACCGGCCCAGGCCTCGGCATGGGTGGAGCCGATCCGGGCGCGCACGGTGGAAAGCTCCTCCGGCCGCACGTATAGGCGCGGCCTTTCCAGCCGTACCTTGCACTCGAACTGGAGCGGCTTGAGCTCGCCCAGCCAGTCCGGCGCTTTCCATTCCTGGGCCCGGGCCGCGGCTGTCACGCCCAGGGCAGTCAAAGCGAATGCAGCCAGCAGCTTTTTCATGTGCCGACCCTCCCCACCGGGTTGCAGGCAGGCCTCATTGAACGGGCAGGTTGAGCGCCTGGGTCACGGACATGCAGCGGCGGAATTTCTGCGGCACCCCCATGAGCGAATAAATGCCGCGGGTGAAACCGTACGAATCAATCTCGTGGGTCAGGAACACCAGGTCCACCCGCGGGGCCAGGGCGGCCAGCACCTCGGGCAGGTCGGTGAAACGCAGCGCGGTCAGGAAATAAGGGCCGTCCGCCAGGCTGGTCGTGGGCGAGTGCAGCACCACGCGGGTCACGCGCTCATCCAGCAGGGCGGCCCAGGCAGCCAGGATCGCCTGACGGCCCTCGCCGACCAGGGTCACCTCGCGGCAGTCTTTCATCTCCGGCCCCTCCAGGGCGAGCTGGATCGCGCAGAGGATGTCGTACAGGCGCATGTCATCCAGGGTGCGCCCCAGGATGAAAGCGTCCCGCTCGTAGCGCTTGAGCCGCTCGGCATCCCAGGATTCCACCCCGATCCCACGCGGGTAGAGCATGTGCAGGGCCACATTCTCCTGCGGCAGGGGGAACGGTTTCATGAACGACCAGAGCGAGTTGGCCGGTGTGTCGCCGGGCGAGGCGACATAGATCACCACCGAGCGCACCTTGTCCGCCCCCTGCGGGATATCGGACATCATGGCCACGTTGATCCCCGGCTCGGTGCCCACCGTGTACGGCGCACCCGGCGCGCCGGGCTTCATCTGCGGCCTGGGGCTTACCGGCATGTTGCGCAGCACTATCCCGCGCAAGTCCTGAATCAATTTGTCCCGCCGCGCCTGCCAGTCTTCCGCGCTGACGTACTCACCGGTTTTAGCCGCCGGGGTGAGGATTTCGTGCACCCGGGCGTTGATATTCTCGGGGTGCTTGGCGTAGATTCCGCCCAGGGCAGCCAACTGCTCATCCGGGACCAGCGTGGCCGGACGGCTGGTGATCCTGGACTTGCGTCCAAGCAGCATCAGGTCGCTGAACTCCACCGCTTTCTCGCGCTGCTCGGGG